>PKXK01000029.1 GCA_003132325.1 Acidobacteriaceae bacterium | reverse complement strand
CAGCCGAGGGGTCCAGTCCAGCCAGCAACGAATTGGAACGATTGGTGACCGAGACAAATTACGGGGGTAACCCCCAAATCAGGCATCGTAAGGAGGGTTTTGCGGTGAGCAGAAGGCGAATACAGCGGTATTCATCTTCAGATACCCACTCACGTGTCGTCATCCAAATTTCGTCGATGCAATCGGGCACTGACGTTCTGGACAGTAGTGGTGGTATGTCATCCTCGAACAAGCTGTCGCCGTAGAAATCGAGCAGAACAACTTTGCGTGCATGGGCGTATGCGGAGAACTTTGGTGCAGCCTGTGTCAGTTGCTTTGCCATCTCGGTCGCAGTTCCAGCAGCGGCGGGCTCAGTATCGAAATCTTCCTCGTTCGGTCTTGTTGGATGACCACACTTCCTCTTCTGTCTTCGTACTCGTCTCGGTCCGCCCGGGGGAAGGTCCAATGGAGGGGCACTGACCGCCGCATCGGAATCTTCGACGGGTCTGTTTGAACGATAACGTTGCCAATCTCGGACGCGAATCGTCGTGCCGTACCCCGGTCAAGCTTGTTCAGTTCCTTGCCGGAAACTCTCAATTCGTAGCAACTGTCCTGAAAACGGTCCTTAGGTACTTTGCCAGATGGTTTCGGCGAACTCGTGGCCATTCTGGTGCTAAAGCACATAAGTTGGGGGCCAGACCACGGATTTTCGTTCGATGACCATCTGCTTACCGGTCCGACCATCGGTCACGAGTACTTCAGGCTGTTGCTCCGTTCGATCCCCCGTCCTCTTCACATCGAGACAATCCGAGAGGGCAGTCCGAAGAGCAGCGTGGGGTCGTCAGTCTGGCGACCCACGCCGCACTACGCCCGGCTCATTTGGCGTCCTGAAACTCCGGATAATCGGCGCCAAGCGTGGTTTGCCGCCAAGAGTCGAAGTCCTTTTTCCTGGCTTCGAGCTTCTTATACCCCATCTCCAGAGCCGGCTTGCCGAGCAGCAGGTGAAGTGGCGGATTTTCTGAGCCTACGGCTTCGATGATCGCTTCCCCGGCGCGTACCGGATCGCCCTGCTGCTTGCCGCTCTGCTCGCGGCTCTGTCGGCGGCGCTCGCCCGCAGTCGAGTCGTAATCGTCGATAACGGTTCTGGACTCAAGCAGCGAACGTCCTGCCCAGTCTGTGCGGAACGGACCCGGCTCGACGATCAGCACCTTGATGCCCAGCGGGGCGAGCTCGATCGACAGCGACTCCGACAAGCCTTCCACCGCGTACTTGGTGGCGTGGTAGTAGCCGGTTGCGGCAAAGCTCACCAGCCCGCCAATGGAAGAAAAATTCACAATGTGGCCGCTGCGCCGCTTGCGCATCCCCGGCAACACGGCATTGGTCAGGGCGACCAGGCCAAAGAAGTTGGTCTCGAACATGGCACGAATCTGGTCCTCTTCACCTTCTTCGACGGCCGCAAGATAGCCATATCCCGCGTTGTTCACTAGGACGTCAATGCGCCCAAACTTCTCCTCAGTCTGCTGCACGGCCTGGGCGATCTGCGCGCGGTCCGTCACATCCAGTTGCACAGCGAGCGCATTCTCTTCCTGCCCGGAAACGAGCTCTTTCAGCTGATCGGGATTGCGCGCCGTCACGACCGCACGCCAGCCCCGAGCCAACACGAGTTTTGCAAGTTCCTTGCCGAAGCCGGTCGAACAACCGGTGATAAACCATACCGGCGATTGTTGCTGTGCCATTCCATTCTCCTTTTTCCATTCGATGTTCTTTAGTCCCAACTCGGACCAGAACTTGTCTCGGCAAGTCCGGCTTGCTCGCTTCATCCGGATCGGTAGGCTGGCATGATTTGAGGAATGTATTTCCGCGAAGCCGGTTTCTGGACCGCGAGCTGAGACTTGAGAGCCAGCCGAACTTACGATAAAGGACTTCCCCGGTTATCCTAGCACTAGGTCGGATCGCAATGGCAGATATCGAGTCCTTAATTCTTGGTAGCGGGAAGCTGACCCAGATCTTCGGTTATTGGCCCTCTTTCCACGATGCTCTCGTATTGGATATTCACTTCTGGCGGGGTGAAATAGGAGTGAGCGGAAGGTCACTCTGCATCAAGGTACCCGCTGATCGTCGTTTCCGGCGTATTGAAATCGCCATGCGCATCGAACCAAACGACACCGCAGTCCCCATGGTCGAAGCCCGAGAGTATGCCCTTGCTGGCATCGCAGCCTCCGGCCAGTACTAAGGGAAACTGCCCCGCCTCGATGGCTCGCCGGACAACGGGTGCGAGTCGCTTGCCCCACAGCCAAGGACGCGTTCCCGCTGTCGCGAAACGACTCGCCACGGTCAACCCGCTCCATGCTTACGGCGACACTCTTGGCAGCCAGCAACTTCTCCGCCCCGGCCCGCACGAGACACTGCGACCCGTTGCTTGGGCCCAGACGCTCGTCGCCCAATATGTAAGAAACCTGAATCAAAGATACGTGCACGCTTTTTGTCCTCTCTATGTGACGAAGCCATTTTGCTCACTCGACGCATCTTGAGGGTCTCCATACGCTAATGCCTACGTGATGATCACACACCCCGATTCGTGCGCGGCCAGTCAATCCGCCAGCGCCCGCCCGGTACTGACACCCAGAACAGTCGCTTTTGCGGCGTCCCCCGTGCATGGTGGTATAGCGCAGCGGTGCGCTCGTAGAAACCGCGAGTGTGCCATGAATCGGGAAATTCGAACCGCTGGAAATCGAGGTGGTGGCAGAATTCGTGGCAGAGGGTGCTCTTGTTTTGCAATGAGAGCTTGTTCTTGGCAACCTTGGACTTGCCCATTTGTCCCTGTGGTTCCGCGTAAGCCGGAAACCATATCTCGGAATCCGCGGGCGCGCCCATCGTGGTACCCCAGATGGAAACCCCGGGTTTGCCCAGGCCCTGCATTCCTTGTAAAGCAACCATCATGCGCGCCCATTCGGTGCCATAAGCGGTGCGGCAGGCGCCACCCTCGCCACCGCGGCAACCGCTGCTCAGACAGGTTCTCTTGGATGCCCACTCTCTGGCCAGCGCTCGGATCTTACGCGCCGGAATACCGGACTCCTTTTCCGCCCATTCCGGGGTCTTGGCCATGCCGTTATCGCTGAGGCCCAGAATGTACTGCTTGAACTCATCGAATCCGATAGTCCTTTCCGCAACATACTGCTTGTCATACCGGCCCTCGGTGATCCATACATACGCAATCGCCATCGCCAGCGCCGTATCGGAGCCCGGCCGCGGAGGCAGCCAAGTGCCGTCCATGGCGGCGGCCGTGTAATTGAAGAACGGGTCGATAAAAACCGTTTTGATTCCTTTTTCCTTCAACCAAACGCGCCAAATCGCCGATTCCTGCCCACCGTATGTGCCGCGAGTAGTGTCCGGGTCGTTGGACCAGAAAACAATCATCTCGGTATGCTTCAGGGCATCTTCCAGTAAGTCGAATTGTTCGGGCATACCCAGACGCCAATAGAAACCGTAGCGGTGAGTCGCTCCCCAGTGCCAGCCCTCCCAACTATCCGGGTTGTCCAGAACCGGCGTGTAATTGAGCATATTCATGAAGCGCGCAACCGGATGCGGCGTTCCCAACCCAACTGAACCCAACCCAACTGAAGATTGACGGATTACATGCAATCTGGTATACGTCCGCTTGTGAGTAATTTGCTTCGAATCACGTACGATAAATTTTCTATGGAATTTTCTTGCTATGCACAAAGTTGTTGCGAGCGCTGAAGAAGCGATTCAAGACGTGTTTGACGGCGCCACCGTCATGGTCGGCGGATTTGGTTTGTGCGGGATGCCGGAGAACCTGATCCGCGCTCTCGCCCGCAAGGGCGTCAAGAACCTTATCACCATCAGCAACAACGTCGGCATCGATGACGTCGGCATGGGGCTGCTTCTGGCCAACGGCCAGATCCGGCGGCACATCGGGACCTACGTCGGCGAAAATAAACTGCTCGAAAAAATGGTGCTGAGCGGCACCTTGCAACTCGACCTCGTTCCTCAAGGAACGTTTGCCGAGCGGATTCGCGCCGGGGGCGCGGGCATTCCCGCGTTCTATACGCCGACCGGCGTTGGGACGATAGTTGCCGAGGGCAAAGAGGCTCGCGAGTTCGACGGCCGCACCTATATCATGGAGCGCGCACTGAAAGCCGACTTCGCCTTCGTTAAGGCCTGGAAGGGCGACAAGTGGGGCAACCTCGTCTATCGCAAAACCGCGCAGAATTTCAACCCGATGATGGCGGCCGCCGCCAAGATTACCATCGCCGAAGTCGAACACCTGGTCGAAGCGGGCGAACTGGAGCCTGATATGGTGCATACGCCCAGCGTGTATGTGAAACGAATCATCCAGGGCGAGTTGTTCGAAAGAAGAATTGAGCGAAGAACGGTACGCAAAGCGGTTGCGAGTAATTAGTCTGAGTAAGTTTTCCTGAGACCTAACACCTGAGACCTAAGACCT
>PKXK01000154.1 GCA_003132325.1 Acidobacteriaceae bacterium | reverse complement strand
CCACTTGGTGAAAAATCCCGATATCGCTCATTGAGGGGTTGTGAGCGCAAGACGAAGTTGCTAATTGTTGGCGAATACCGCGTTTTCGCTCACGACCGCTCTCAGAAAACTGCCCCTCAGGCCGTCAGTGTAAGCCGTGGAACGGGCGGCGGGGAAGATTGCGGGACGGTTTCGAGAGCTTCGAGCCAGGAACGGATGGCCACACGAAGCGGCGCGACCACAATGCCACCAAAGACCTCTGGATACGTATCCAGGCGGCTCAGGGCCGAGCGCAGAAGCGAAATGGTTCCCGCGCAGTTGCCACGCTGAAAATGGTGGAACGAGGCAGCGACCTGGATCAGTCCCTGCAAGAAAGTTTTTTCCGGTTCTTGCGCCGCGAGCCACACTGATTCCCAGTGTTCGTGGGCTTCGAAGAACGCGCCAGAATGAAAACAGCGCAAGCCTTCGAATAGGTCTCCATGAGTCCAGTCGAGGGGCATACGCGGAGAACAAGAGGCTTGGGGCCGCGTCGAATCTTACCAGAACTCAGTGCGCCGGCGTGCAGCTTTTCCAGTAGAGTAAGGAGTTACATCATCCCCGGCGAGCAACGAGGAACAACCTGAGCGTGAAGATTCGGTTAGCGGTGTGTCTCTTGCTGGCGACGGTCCCGCTCTGGGCGCGATCGCACAGCCATCCAGCCAAGTTGGAAAATACCTCAGACCCCGGTTACGTGTATGCCCTGACTGCCGCCAACCATTTCCTGCACGCCTGGCAAACGGGAGACGTAGAAGCCGGGATGGTCCTGCTCGGCGATCGCGTCCGCCGCTCGCAGAGCGCCGACAACCTGGAGCAATTTTTTGCGAATGCGGCGAACCGGGCCTTCGAGATCGCCCGCGGCCGCGGATATAAGGGCCGCTACAGTTTTCCGGTTGTGCTCGTCAGCACGGAGCGATCCCATGTCACGCGCAGATCTTCCGAAATCATCCTGGTCGACGCTGGCAAGAACGACTGGGTGGTGGATAAACTTCCGTAGNNAGAATTTTCTTATTGCAGGAGTCGCATTCATGAAGCGTATTCACAAGGTTGCCATTCTCGGCGCCGGCACCATGGGCGCCCGCATCGCCGCGCACTTCGCCAACGCAGGAGTGCCTTCCCTGCTGCTCGACATCGTGCCTTCCGACTCGCCCCCAGAAGCCGCCGGCCCTGCGCGCAACAAAATCGCAGCCGCCGGACTCGATGGAGCCAGAAAATCGAAGCCCGCCGCGTTTTTCGAAGCGTCGCTTGCGAAGCTCGTCACCATTGGAAATTTCGAAGACGACCTGAAGCGCTTGGCCGAGGTCGACTGGATTATCGAGGCCATCGTCGAGAACCTCGACATCAAACGCGCGCTGCTAAAGAAGGTAGAGGCGATCCGCAAGCCCGGCACCATCGTTACCACCAATACCAGCGGACTTCCGGTGGCGAAAATCGCCGAGGGATTTTCCGCCGACTTCCGGCGCTCGTGGTTCGGCACGCACTTTTTCAATCCGCCGCGCTATATGCGTCTGCTGGAACTGATCCCCACGCCAGACGCCGACCCCGCACTGATCGACTCCGTCGCGCATTTTTGCGACACGCAACTCGGCAAGGGCGTGGTGCGGGCGAAAGATACTCCCAACTTCATCGGCAATCGCATCGGCACATTTTCCGTGCTCAACGTGATGCGCCTCATGCAGGAAATGGACCTGACGGTCGAAGAGATCGACGCGCTCACCGGCTCCGCCGTCGGTTGGCCGCGCTCGGCCACCTTCCGGACCATCGATCTGGTGGGCCTCGATATCCTCGGACACGTGGTCAAGAACATGACCGAGAATGTCCGCGACGAGCGCAGCGAATTGCAGATTCCCGCTTTCTTCCGCCAGATGCTGGAACGTAAGTGGCTGGGCGACAAGACCAAGGGCGGCTTCTACAAAAAGCTCAAGAGCGGCGACGGCAAAAGCAAAGAAGACGAACGCCTGGCGCTCGACTGGAAAACGCTCGAATACCATCCGCGGCAGAAGCCGAAATTCGCCGCGCTCGATATGGCGAAAAACGTCGAAGAGACGGGCGCGCGCGTGCGAATGCTGCTCGGAATGGATGGCGGCGGCGCATCGCAGAAACCCGACAAGGCAACTGCTTTCCTGTGGGCCGCGCTCTCCGACCTGTGGACGTACTCCGCCAACCGCATTCCCGAGATTTCCGATTCCATCGTGGAGATCGACCGCGCCATGCGCATGGGCTTCAACTGGGAACTCGGCCCCTTTGAACTCTGGGACGCGGCCGGCGTTGAAGCAACCGTAGCTCGCATGAAAAAAGAAGGCCGCCCAGTCGCGGCCAACGTAGAAAAGCTGTTAGCCGCCGGCAACAAGTCCTGGTACGCCGACGATCCCAAAACGCAGAGCGGCCGCAAGCACTGGGATCTGGCAACCGGCAACTGGCAACCGGCAACGGTTCCCGAAGGAGTCTGGTCGGTTGAAGTCGCAATCAAAACGAAGTCCAACAGCGTGGTCAAGAAAAATCCCGGAGCATCGCTGGTTGACCTGGGCGATGGTGTGGGCTGCATCCAATTCCACTCCAAGATGAACGCCCTCGGCGCCGACATTATTTCGCTGATCCTCCAAACCCTGAAGCCGGGCGGACCGGGCGACGCCTTCGACGCCTTCGTCATCACCAACGACGCGCAGAATTTCTCCGTCGGCGCCAACGTGATGCTGCTGCTCATGTCGATCCAGGAGGAAGAGTGGGACGACGTTGACCTCGCCATCCGTCAGTTTCAGGGCATGACGCAGGCCATCAAATTCTCCCCCAAGCCGGTAGTGAGCGCGCCCTTCGGACTCACACTGGGCGGCGGTTGCGAAATCTCGCTCCATGCGGCCGCCCGCCAGCCGCACGCCGAACTCTACATGGGGCTGGTCGAAGTCGGAGTCGGCCTGCTTCCCGGAGGCGGTGGCTGCAAAGAAATGCTGCTGCGCGCGGTCGACAGTGCCGCCGCGATTCGTCCCGATGCCCGCGGCGAATCGGTGGAACTGATGGAAGCGATGAAGAAAATTTTCGAAACCATCGCCATGGCCAAAGTCGCCACCTCGGCGCATGAGGCTCGCGGGCTTGGGTTCCTGTCGAACTCCGACCGCATCACCATGAACCGGGAGCGCCTCCTCTCTGACGCCAAAGCGCGCGCCCTCGAACTGGTGCGCGCCGGCTATGAGCCCCCCGTGATGCGCACCGACATCCCCGCACCGGGCGAGAACATCCTCGCCGCCCTGAAACTTGGAGTCCACATAATGCGGCAGGGCGAGTTCATCACCGATCACGAGCGCAAGATCGCCACCAAAATCGCCGAAGTCCTCTGCGCAGGAAATGTCACNNTTCAAGTCCCTGTGCGGAGAAAAGAAGACGCAGGAGAGAATTCAGTTCACGCTGAAGACGGGCAAGCCGCTGAGAAATTAGTCAGTTAGTACGTCGATTGTACATGTAGACAATACGTATTGACATTACGTAATGTACCATGTATTATGTTCGTTGTGAGGTTATGTACATGGCGTATGTAGAACCAGCCACAGTTTGGGCTCCGAAAGCGTCGATTCGTTCGGTGGAAGTCCTTTACAACCGGGGGCAAGGGGAGTGGTCTGTCGCCCGAGTTACGTGGGAGGGCCGAGAACGGATCGGTATTCGGTGGAACGGCGATGATGGTCCCGGCATCGGAAATCCGCAGTCGCGCGGCAACGCAACTTGGTTCATCCTTCCGGACGAATTGAAGGATGCGATCCTGAGCAGGGTTGACGATCTCGCGATGACCGGCCCCGGTGGATTGATCGAGGGATATTCGGCGATGGCGAAGGATGCGGAGCGCGAGCGCGAAGCGGAGGAGTGGTCGGAGGGGCTGATCGGCGATGCATCCGCGCAGGGGTGAGGTGTGGTGGGTGTCGTTCGATTCCTCGGTGGGAGGAGAGATTCGCAAGACTCGTCCCGCCTTAGTTCTCAGTAACAACGCCGCGAATGCTGCTTTGAACCGCGTGATTGTCGTACCGCTTACGAGTCAAACGGAGACGCTTTATCCCGGCGAAGCGATGGTCACGCTCAACGGTGAACAGAGCAAGGCGAAGGCCGACCAGATCGCGACCGCTTCCAAACAGAGACTTCTCAATAAGGTGGGAAATCTTTCCTCCGCCGATCTCGCAGCGGTGGAGAAAGCCGTGCTTCTTCAGTTAGGCATCCGCCGTTGAGCGGTGTGCCACCCAGACCGCGCAACTTACTTCGCCAGCGTCCGGTCCAGCGAGAACGCGCCCGCCCCGCGCAGCAACAGCGCCGCAGCCATGGCGAGCGCCAGCAGATGGTATTCGATTCCCTCGCCCTTCTGCGTCCCCATCCAGTTCATGAAGAAGCCGTTCTGCAGGTGGACCATGAAGATCGCCCCGATCATCAAGCCGGCAATTCCGAGGGAGGCGATGCGAGTGAGCAATCCGGCCACGAGTCCCAGTCCGCCAAAGAATTGAGCGCAGATGATCAGCACCGCAACCGGAGCGGGCATTCCCGTCTGCGTAAGGGCTCCCATGGTCCGGTGAAAACCATCGCCGCCAAACCAGCCCAGCATCCTTTGCGCCCCATGAGCGAAGAACACCACTCCCAGAACTACTCGCAACGTGGTCAGGCTCACGTCGTTGCTTGTACCCATCAGCCTCTTCACCATTGCTTCCTCCTGGCAGGAACTTGCCATTCCCTCGCACCATGATTCATTTTCCTCGCCGGCGGCGCAACTCCTCCGCCAACCTTCCCGAGAAAATAAGCTGCCTCCCGGAAGCGGGGTATAATTTCAACTAGACCCCTCGAAGGACGGTACAAACAAAAATGTCCGCAGGCAATGGTACAAACGGCAGTGGTTTGGACGCGGTTCTGAAACCGCGGGCAGAGTGGCTGGCAAAGCGCAAGGCCGAGAACAAAGACGGCAACTTCTCGCAGATGCACTACGCGCGCCAGGGTGTGATCACCGACGAGATGGGATACATTGCCCACCGCGAAAAGATCGCGCCGGAACTGGTGCGCGATGAAGTCGCTCGCGGCCGCATGATCATCCCGTCAAACATCAACCATCCCGAACTCGAGCCCATGGCGATCGGCATAGAGTCGCTGTGCAAGATCAATGCCAACATCGGCAACTCCGCCGTCACGTCGAACGTGGAAGAAGAGCTCAAAAAGCTGCACACCGCCGTTCACTACGGAGCCGACACGGTAATGGACCTCTCCACCGGCGGCGACATTCACACCATTCGCGAAGCCATCATCCGCCATTCGCCCGTCCCCATAGGCACGGTTCCGATTTACGAAGCGATCTCGCGCGTCAAGCGCGTAGAAGATCTAACCGCCAGCGTGATGCTGGAAGTGATTGAAGAGCAGGCGCAGCAGGGTGTCGATTACATGACCATCCACGCCGGCGTTCTCATTCAATATGTGCCCATGGTTTCGAAGCGCATCACCGGCATCGTCAGTCGAGGCGGCGCCATCCTGGCCCACTGGATGACGCATCATCACAAGCAGAACTTCCTCTACGAATGCTTCGAAGACATCTGCAAGATTTTCGCCAAGTACGACGTAAGCTTTTCGCTGGGAGACGGCCTGCGCCCCGGCTGCCTGGCCGACGCCAGCGACGAAGCGCAGTTCGCCGAACTAAAGACCCTGGGCGAACTGACTCGCATAGCCTGGAAGCACGATGTGCAGGTAATGATCGAAGGCCCCGGCCACATTCCGATGCACAAGATCAAGGAGCAAGTGGAAAAGGAAAACGAGTGGTGCGACGAGGCACCGTTCTACACGCTCGGCCCGCTCGTAACCGACATCGCTCCCGGCTACGACCACATCACCTCCGCCATAGGAGCGGCCATGATTGGATGGTACGGCGCGTCGATGCTCTGCTATGTAACTCCAAAAGAACATCTCGGCCTGCCCAACGAAAAAGATGTAAAAGACGGAATCATCGCCTACAAAATCGCCGCCCACGCCGCCGACCTCGCGCGCGAGCGTCCCGGAGCCCGCGACCGCGACGACGCCCTGAGCTACGCCCGCTACAAGTTCGATTGGGAAAAGCAGTTCGAACTTTCGCTTGACCCCGAAACTGCCCGCTCCATGCACGACGAAACCCTACCCGAAGAGGGATACAAAACGGCAGCCTTCTGCTCTATGTGCGGCCCGAAGTTCTGCTCGATGAATTACTCCAGCAAAGTGGATGAGTATAACAAGCAGGTGCATGGGCTGGAGAAGAAAGACTACTCGGAGTTGGTGGAGAAGCTGGTTACGATCAAGTAAGTCATCCGGAAAAGTGGCCTACCCTTCACTAATAAACTATCGAGGGTGCCCCGTCCTTGTCGCGTTTTCTGCGACAGGGCGGGGATTTTGACTTCCTATCCCCACCACGACTCCCATCTGTTCTCGATACAACTGAGCTACGCGCCTACGGGTTCAGAGCCCAAACTCTATTGCGCTTGATCCTTGGCGTTGTGCCGGCGGAGAAATTGTTGCATTCGCGCTGCGTCGCGGAACGCTTCCGTGCCGCCACATTCGGTGGTGGAAAATGCTCCGCAGAGGTTTCCGTAGGCTAGGCACGTTGTGAGATCCGCTGCGCGCAGAAATTGGTGGAGGAACCCGGCGTCGAAGCTGTCCCCTGCGCCAACGGGATCGACGATTGTTACCGGCACGGCGGGTGCGCTGAATCGGCGCCCATCCCGAATCGCAATGGCTCCGCTGGCGCCCATTTTAACGACGACAGTTTCCACTTTTTGAGCGAGCCGCGAGAGCGCGGTTTCCACGTCGTCAGCCCGGGACATCCTTATCGCTTCGTGCTCGTTCGGCAGCAGGATATCCACGTGAGGAAAGATCTCTTCCAGAACGCCGTCCCATCGGTCGTCGGGATCGTCGTTGGTGTCAAGCGAGGTGGTCAGGCCGGCGGACTTCATCCGCCGAAAAAGTTCCGGCACATCCGGCAACAGTTCCCGCTGCAAGAACAACGACGACAGATGGAAGTGGCGCGCGGATGCCAGATAATCGAGGTCGAGATCCTCCCAGCGCAACTCCGAGATGGTGCCCGGATACGTGAGGATGTGGCGCTGGGGCCCGTGTGGCAGAATGAGCGTCACGCCGGACTTTGCGCCGTGCGCCACATGGGCAAGGTCCACACCGCTCTCACGCAGGCGCTCCATCGCCAGGGTTCCGAAGGAGTCTTTGCCAACTTTGGTGACGAATCCGACGCGGCTGCCAAGAGCAGCCAGATTATGCGCCAGGATCGCCGAGGAACTACCTAACGTTATGGTGAAGCCGCTCGCCAGCAACTCGCGTTCCGTGGGCATTTGCTCGGGCAGACCGTAGAGGATCAGGTCGAGATTGATCTCTCCGGCGATTGCGATATCGAGCTTGGACATGGAGTGGGCCTTTGGCGTTCTTCGCTGCGTGCTAATGGCTACGTGCTAACCGCTGTTTCTAGCGGCCGTCCGCGAGTTCGACCACGCGTGTCAGGTTCTTGGGCGAGTCGGGATTAAGACCCTTCTTGAGACCATAGTAGACGCCATACAGTTGACCCCAAATCGCGAACGCCGCGGGGCGCACGTACTCGGGCGACTGAAGGCCAAGTTCGATCGCGAAGTCCGAGGCACGCTGGGCCCGGCTATCGACGCGGTTCGCGATCACCAGGGTGGCGGCGCCGAGTGCTTTCATTTCTTCGAGTAACTCCAGTTCCGCGTCGTAGGAAGTTTCCGACATGAGAAATGTAATCAGCGTTTCCGAGCCTGCAATCGATTTCGGGCCGTGACGGAACTCGAGAGAATGAAATACCTGGGCATAGGAGCGTGAGGATTCGGTCACCTTTAACATGCACTCCGAAGCAATGCCGAAGAGGGGGCCCTGCGCCAGAAAGACGAAATCGGAGAAACTGCGAGACTCGACAAATAATCTCAGACGTTGCGGAACGTCCTTCAGAAGCGGCTCGACCTGTTGTGGAAGCGCGGTCAGTGCGCGACGAAAAGCGTCATTGCCACTGACGGTCGCCCCGAGGTATTGCAGCCCCAGCAGCATAGACGTGAACGACCTCGTCATAACCGTGCTCTGCTCGTCGGCATCGAGAAGTTTCAGCGTCGCGCTGCAGGACGGCTCCAGGGGCTGGCCATCGGCGCAGGTAATGACGATGGTGCGAAGATTGTGCTCCTTTTCCAACATCTGCGCCGCGCGGATTGCCTCTGACGTACGGCCGGAGCGCGAAATCACGACCGGAATATAATCCCGTCCCGGGTGCAGGGTGAGTGCGGGATACATCAGCAAATCAGAAGCGGGGATGGCCCGTGCCGGTAGCTTGAGATGGTTGAAGCTTGAGGCGGCGGCCTGCGCGAGATAGTAACTGGTGCCGCAGCCGACGAAGATCCAATCCGCTCCGGGCCGCAGGAGTTGAATGGCTGCACGAAGTTCCGCGCTGGTTGCCAGTTGGGAAAGACACGCACTCCAGCATTGGGGCTGGGAAAAAATCTCGCTCAGCGTGTGCTGGCCCGGTTCCGTGATTGCCTCCGATTTCATCAGGTCGATTGAACCCCACTCACACCAATGTGACTCTTATCCCTGCCTCTTTCAGCGCATACAAATCGGCTTTCGGTATCTGCTTGTCAGTAATCACTTCATGCACGGCCGTTACCGGCATGATGTTACACAGGCTGCGACGACCGAACTTACTGGAATCGCAAACCGCAATCGTCCTGTGGGTGATTTCAACCATAGCCCGGTTGACTTCACACTCCAATAGATTCGGAGTGAAAAGGCCGGCCTTCGTGTCGAAGCCATCCACGCCCAAGAACAAAATGTCCGCGCTGAGCTGGCGCAGCGTTCGCTCCGCCAGGGGCCCGACCAGCGAAAATGAATTCTTGCGCAGCATGCCTCCGGTCAGGATCACTTCGATGTGAGTGCCCGCAAGCTCTGCCGCGATGTTGATTGCATTCGTGATCACGGTGAGCCGCGCCATGTCTTTCAGGGCGCGCGCAATGGCGGTGGTCGTGGTTCCGGAATCGAGCAGCACGGACTCACCTTCTTCTACAAGGCGCGCTGCGGCTTGAGCAATCTGCGCTTTCTGCTTGCGGTGGAGTTTCTCCTTCTCACGAAGCGTCGGATCGAGCAGCGTGCCCGCTTGCACCGGCAGCGCGCCGCCGTGGGTGCGCTGGATGACGCCCTGGCCGTCGAGGAATTCCAGGTCTTTGCGGATGGTGATCTGCGAAATGCGGAAATGCCGGGCCAGGTCTTTGACGAGCACACGTCCATCGCGGTGCAAGACCTCAAGGATTTCACGGCGGCGTTCTTCGTTGAGCAAACCGTTCGAAGGCATCAAGTTTCGCTTTGTTTCGAATAGTAACTTTCGGTGATGGTCGCGCACATTGTCAAGCGCTATCTGAACCTCTATTTTGAAGTCTTGAACCGCGCAAACAGCTCTTCTGCGTTGCGGTGGTACACCTTTTCCAGCACATCATCGGGCAGGCCCAAACCGTAGATCATCCAACGCCCCTGCAGCGGATATTGCGCGTAGGGAAAGTATTCGTCGTTGGTTTCGAGCCAGCGGAAATAGTTCCGATACATGGCTTCGCCTGCGCCTTCGTCGGTACCGAACATGATGCGATCGGAATACTTCAGAAAGATTTCGCGCGTCCGCCGCGGCTGGCGTCCGAGTTCTCCTTCGCGCGCCCCGGTTTCGATCATGACGTTAGGAAATTTCTGCAGCGTTTGTTCGACGAAGTCCAGGTTCTCGGGCCAGCTGCCAAAATGCAGGGCGACAAACGTCGTATGCGGATGCTTGGCGAACATCCGATCGCGCTGCGCCAGCAACTCTTGCATGGAAGGAAACTGCGGGCCGTAGAAGCTCCAGTCAGGATGATCGATGAGTTCTTCGTAGCGCTCGTTGCTGGCGTCGATGGGATGGAAGAACGCTTCGGGATCGGCCACATGAATAAAGACGGGAATGCCAAGGCGTCCGCATTCTTCCCATGCCGCATCGAGGCGCGGGTCGTCGATCGGGATGAGCTTGCCGGTTGAATCGCGGACGCCGAGGCCGAGTTCCTTCAAAACTTTCAGGCCGCGCGCGCCGCGGGCAACCGAGTCGTCGATCTGGCGCACCATGAGTTGGCTGAAATTCGGGTCGTTGATCTTCGACCAGTCAAACTGCGTGAAGACTACGAAGCGCCCGGGATAAGGTTTGACCATGTCGTCAATGATCGTCTGCAGCTGATCTCCCCACATGCCGGTGAGGATGACGATGGTCTTGATGTTGAGGCGATCCATGCGCGCGACCATTTCTTTGGGATCGACGCGGTCTCCGATGCCGGCGGCATCGTTGGTGTGGGTGTGCACGTCGATCACGGGAAATTTTGCGCGTTGGATTTCGTGCACGGCGGCATGAAGCGCGGGCTCCGGTTGAAAGTCCTTGAGCAGCATGGTCTTCTTACTGGCGGCATCAGCGGCGGGCTTGTAGCCAATGCCGGTTTGCTGGGCGGAACTCTCCGATCCGGAGACGAACGCCAGGAGTAGAGCCGTGGTTACGATCCCCCTTGTCATGATGGGCTTGCCTCCGGAAACTTTCATCAGAAATAGAATTTCAGCGCGAACTGGATCTCGCGCGGGTTACGGGCTGCCTGGGGCTGTCCGAGGCTGCCCGAGCCAAGCTCCAACGACGTCGGCTCTACGCTGATCGCGCCAAATTGCTGAAATAAGTAATTCACATGGTTCAGTAGGTTGAAGACCTCCGCCCGGAATTCAAGGTGCATCTGCTCATGCACCGGGAACTGCTTGACCAGCGATGTGTCCCAGGTTTTGTACCCCGGTCCCAAGACGATGTTGCGACCGGCATTTCCAAACGTTCCCGGCTGGATCGCGGAATCATCAAAGGCGCAGGTATTAAACAGCGTCCCGGCAACGCAGGGATGCGCATTTGGATTTTGGACAACGTTGGGGCGAGCGCTGTTCCAAGCCACCGTACCGCCGCTATCGGCGCCGCCGGGGTTGTTGGTATCGCTAACGGTATACCAATTGCCTGTGGCGGCGGAGAATATGCCCGCCAGCTGCCAGTTTCCGATGAACTGGTTCAGAACACCGGAAGCGCTCTTGCCGAGGAGTTTCCCCCGACCAAAAGGCAGATCGTACATATAGCTCAAAACAAAGCGGTGGCGAATGTCGAAGTCGGAGTTGGCATACTCCAGATTGGGGTTCGTCTGATCGCGGAAATCTCCGTTGTTCGCCGAGCCCATGCTGGCGCTGGAAGCGTCGTCAAGGGAGTGGGAGTAAGTGTAAGCGGCCTCGAACTGCAATCCGTGGCTGAAGCGCTTTTCCAGGCGGGTTTGCAGAGAATTGTAGTTGGATCGAGTGTTGGAGCGCAGTGTGTCAATCATCGTATTCAGCGCAGGATTGCAGTACGCGCCTGGATTACCGGCTGGCAGAGTCAAACTGCAAGGACCACCCGCGCCGCCGGGCCAATTATTGTTGTTCGCGGGGCGGCGTGCAGCAGTAGCATCCGTTTGAAAATTGGGATCAAGGACGGCCTGGTTCCCGTTGTAGAAACCATAGAGTTTCGATCCGCGCGAGCCGCCATAAGTGACTTCGAGAACAGTCTGGGCGGGAAGCTGGTACTCGAGCCCAAGATGCCACTGCTCGGTGTAGGGAGTGGTCAGGTGCGGGTCTATCGAATAAAGGGTCGGCGTATTGGGATCCTGCAACGCGCCCACAAAGGTGCTGCCGAGCACGTTGTATTGACTGAAATTCGCATTGCTATTGTTAATCGCGCAGCTTGCCGCCGGCGCGCCACAAGCCGTGTTAAAGGATTGCGAGGAAAAGAATGGGGGATTGAATCCCGGACTGGGGTTTGAGAAGGGGCCGCTTTCCTGGGCTCCGTAAAAGATGCCGTAGCCGCTGCGCAGCACCAGTTTGTCGGTCAACTGGTAGGAGAGGCCAATGCGTGGCGCGATATTACGAAAGTCCGGACTGATGAGCCCGGGCGAGCCATTGCGCAAAACAGGAAGCTCGGTGCCAAGAGTAGTGGTTATTGGCGCTTCTTGTCCCTTGGGAACGATGATGGACTGAGTGGCAAAATCGAACGTCCCCTGTTTGTTGTCGGCTTCCTTGACTGTGCTGAAGAACTCGTAACGGAGGCCAAGGTTCAGAGTAAGTCGAGGCGTGACCTTGAAATCATCCAGGGCATAACCGGCATAAATCTGGCGGTGATAGACCACATTGTTGATGCCGGTGATCGAGCCGCCATCTGGAATTCCGAGCAAGAACGTAGCGAAAGCGTCACCGCCGGTTGCCAGCGCGCCGGGATTGTCGGTGAAATCATTGCCGAAGCCCAAGTTACCGCGGGCGGAGGCCGGCTCGAAAAGCGTAAACTCTTCAAAACGCAATTCACCGCCGAACTTGACGGCATGGCGCCCGTGCGTCCAGCTTAGGTTGTCTCCGAGCACGTAACTGTACTGCTCTTCTATGGCAGGCAGGTACTGAGCGCTCCCGATGGGCTGATCGCCATTGCCGAAAGTAAGCGTGGGCAGGCCACCGATGTTGGAACCGGCCGTAAAAGGAACTCCCTGGAAACCGTATGTCGCCGAAAGGTTTTCGTTGCTGTTGATGCTGAAGCGATGAGAGTGCAGAGTGTTGAAGCCAAAGCGCAACTCGTTGATCAGGCCGGGACGGAAGCTGTGGACCTCGCTGGCCGCCAAGCCGCGGGCGTTGTTCTGGCTGTAGCCATCGGCAAAGCCGCCGCCGTCGAGCACGGTCTGAAACGGCGAGGGCAGGAAGTTGCTGGAGTTGCCTAGACTGAAGCGCACAAAGAAATTGTCGTTCTGCCTGAAAGTCTGGTCCAGGCGAACATCGAACCTGTTGCTCGTCTCGCTCTGCTCGGGATCGGATTGAAAGTAGGGTACACCGTTAATCGTGACATTTGGTCCTGGGAGGTTGCCGGGGACGAGGTTGAGAAGGTTAGTGGCGACAGTATCCATGAGATTCGTTGGAATGATATTGGTTGGCCCGTTGGCCGGATTACCGCCGACGTAGCCGCCGATCGGAACGCCGCAGTTGATTCGTGCCTGCCGGGCATCGAAGATCTCGCCATAGTAAGTCGCATTGCCGGCGCAATCCAGAACTCCCGGCACCGGCCCCGTGTTGCCCGTGTAATTATTCGTCAAGAGCTCCGAAAAGTCCCCGCCAGCCTCATGCGCACTAGGAACTTGCACCAACTGCGGAAGCGCATGGCGAAGGCGGTAGCCCTCATAGTCTCCGAAAAAGAACGTCTTGTTCTTCACGATAGGTCCGCCAAAGGTGAAGCCAAACTGGTTTTGCTTGTAGGGCTGCTGGCTAGTATCGAACCTGTTCAGCGCGTCAAATTTCTCGTTTCGCACGAATTCGAAAAGATCGCCGTGAAATTGATTGGTGCCGGATTTAATGACGGCGTTCATGATGGCGCCATTGCCGCGTCCGAATTCGGCGCTGTAGGCATTCGTCTCCACCTTGAATTCGGCGATGGCATCCACCGAAGGCTGCACTACATAGGAGGCCCCGTTGAGCACGTCGCCAAGGTTGGCGTTGTTGTCAATGCCATCGAGTAGGAAGTTGTTTTGCAGGGCACGTGCGCCGTTGGAGCTGAACCCGGCGCTTGTTTCCGTGCGCGAGCCCGGCTCCGCCGGAGATACGCCCGCGCCCAGCAGGGCAAGCTGGGCGTAGTTACGGCCGTTCAGCGGAAGTGCGTTAATGCGGCGCTGGTCCACCAGTTGGCCAATTTCCGAGGTTTCGGTTTCGAGTTGCGGGGCCTCGCCGGTGACCGTGACCACTTCCGTCGTCATCCCCGGCTGAAGCTTCAAGTCCACGCCGACGCGATCCTGGATGTTCACTTGCACCGGGCCGGCGACGGCCTTCTTAAATCCCTCTTTCTCGACGGTGACACTGTAACGGCCGATGCGGAGCGGGCTGGCCACGTACTCTCCCTGATCGTTGGTGGAGAGGGTCAGCTGAATGCCGCGATCCACGTCGGTCACAGTGACTTTCGCGCCCGTCACCACCGCGCCGCTGGCGTCGCGCACCAGGCCTACAATGGCGCCAGCGTCTTTTTGCGCCGATAGCGGTGTCGCCAGCGCAAGAACCATAGAGAAGAACAAGGCCGATACAGCTTGCATGCGAAGGAATCGGATGGGCATGGTAAGACTCCTGAAGCTAAACTCGAATGTTCGCACGAGGCCCGGTTGAGCCAGGCGAGAATTCGGGTGTTGGAAAGCCAGCTTTCGGTGTATCGTTACGAACTATTACTTTTACTTTCGTTTTATAGCGTTTGTCAACTACAATATTTTGTTCCCAACTGACGGACACGCCCTGGCTCAGGCTGGCGGAGAAGGAAGATGATGAACCGTCAGGCGGACACCCATGAGAGGAGGCCAGTCATGATCGCCCGCAAACACGGGATGGCGCTGGTCGGCATCACGCTCGGTACGACGCTCGTTCTCATCTTCCTGCTCGCGGCTTGCTCGAAGTCACTGGCGCCTTCAAAACCCGAACCCACTCAGCCTTCCACGATCAAGGTGGAAGTGAAGGGCGGCGGCCCCGTAGTTCTGGTCACGAGCGCGGCGGAATTTGAGGTGGGGTCAGATGGTTATGTGCGGGCATCTCTGTTGAAGGACGGGAAGAAGCTTTCCCTCGACGAGCCTAACGTCGGCGCTCCCGCGGACAGCGATTTTGTGCGGGTGCGGGGCAAGGAGGTGCATTTCACGCTCGACTTCCAGCAGACGCAAGTGCACGAAGCGATCGGAAAGATGGGGGTCGGAAAGCGGGTCGAGATTCCGGCACATCCGCTCGGGCCATCGGGGACGGATCTGCAGCGCGTGCTGGCGCTTGAGGTCTATGACAAATTTCCGAACATTTTGCTGAGCACCGTGGAATACAAGAACACGGGCGCGAGCGAAATCCCCATCGAAAAGAGCGTGAATCAGCGGCGCCGTCTGAACGCGCGACTAGACGATGGGAAGGCAAAGCCGTGGGAGATGTGGTCATTTCATGGCGCAAGCTATGACTGGGGAAAAGATGACGTGGTGAAGCTGACGCCGGCTTTCTCTCAGCCCAACGTCATGGGAGAAATGGTGAAAGGCGGCTATGGCGGCGGGATTCCGGTGGTCGCTTTCTGGACGCGCCAAGTGGGCGAAGCGGTCGGGCACGTGGAGACGATTCCGATCTCCGCAGCGATCCCGGCAAAGGTCGCAGCCGACGGACGCGTGAATACCGAGGTGGATTACGCCGCCAACCTCACGCTGAAGCCGGGTGAGACTTACTCCACCCCGCGCAGTTTTGTCTCCGTCTTTGCGGGCGACTTCTATGAGCCTTTGCGGATTTGGTCAAGCGTCCTGCAAAAGGAAGGTTGGGAACTTCCGAAGCCGTCGAGCGAAGCCTACAACGTGAGCTGGTGCGGCTGGGGATATGAGTTCAATGTAACGCCGGCGCAGATGCTGGGCACGGTTCCAAAGCTGAAGGAGATGGGCATCAAGTGGGCGACGCTCGACGATCGCTGGTTCGACGTCTATGGCGACTGGAATCCGCGCGCGGATACTTTTCCCGGGGATTCCATCAAGAAGATGACGGACGACTTCCACAAAGAAGGGATGCTGGTGCAGTTGTGGTGGCTGCCGCTCGGGGTCGAGGATGGCGAGGGGAGATACGAATCACACAAATACTCAATGGCAAAAATCGTGCAGGAGCATCCGGAGTGGCTGATCCTGGACAAGAAAGGCAAACATGCGCGCATGACTCGTGGCTTGGCAGTGCTCTGCCCGGCGGTGCCGGAAGTGCGGGCGTATCACAAGCAACTGACGGAGAAGTTCATTCGCGACTGGGGATTCGACGGCAGCAAACTGGACAACATCTACAGCGTTCCGGCCTGCTACAACCCGGCGCATCATCACAAGTCGCCGCAGGATTCGGTGAATGCGATGGGCGATGTCTACAAAGAGATTTTCCAGACGACGCGCGCTCTGAAGCCACAGAGTGTGACGCAGGCCTGCCCGTGCGGAACGCCGCCCTCTCTGGCCTGGCTGCCGTTCATAGACCAGGCCGTCACCGCCGACCCGGTGGGGGCGGTGCAGGTGCGGCGACGGATCAAAATGTATAAAGCATTGCTAGGACCCGAATCGGCTGTCTACGGCGATCACGTCGAACTTTCCGCGATGACCAAAGTGGGCAACGACTGGAAAGAACACGGCGACGATTTCGCATCCACCATTGGAGCCGGAGGCGTGGTGGGGACGAAGTTCGTCTGGCCCGATCCCGGTCCGAAATTCAAGGACGTTAATCTGACCGCGGCGAAAGAAGAACGTTGGAAGAAGTGGATCGGCATATACAACGAAAAGATGCTATCGAAGGGAGAGTTCCAGGACCTTTACGTGATCGGCTACGATACGCCCGAGGGATATGCCATCGGAAAAGACGGCAAAATGTATTACGCGTTCTTCAGTTCGGCCAACTGGAAAGGCGAGATTGAACTGCGCGGATTGAAGCCCGGGAGGTATCGGGTGAGCGACTACGACCAGGGAAAAGACCTTGGCACGGTAGACGCGGCGGCCAATGGCGTGGCGAAACTGGCGGCGGAGTTCAAGGATCATCTGCTGCTCGAGGTCAGTTCGCAGCCGTAAAATTACGTGAGGATGGCGGGGAACGCGGGGAGACAGGTAGGCTATTTCACTGACGAAGTGCAGGTGCGAATTTCTCGGATGGTCTGCTTCGCGGAAGTAACGGTTGTAGACGATTTTGTGGATGTCGTCGCACTCTCACTGCTCATAAGAGGTCAGTATTTATGCAGCTTTCCGAAGTCGAGCACCTGGGTAAAAACCAGGTGCTCTGAATTTGAATGTTGGCAGAGGATCTAAGTAGTTGGAAACAATTTGGTCGGGGAGAGAGGATTTGAACCTCCGACCCCCTGGTCCCGAAGTAAGGAGTTTAGTCTGTAACTGATTGGTCTGGTTGCGCTTACGAATCAGTGATCTCAGTTC
This sequence comes from Acidobacteriaceae bacterium, assembly GCA_003132325.1. GTDB lineage: Bacteria > Acidobacteriota > Terriglobia > Terriglobales > Acidobacteriaceae > Acidiflorens. Next base: position 1,319 of record PKXK01000154.1, on the reverse strand, counting down.
AAATGCGCCCTTGCGCCCCAGGTATTTGCGGCCGCGAGTGTAGAATTTGCGAAAGAGTGAACGCCATGAGTACTTAATCGTCTCTTTTCCCAAAGACCAGAGGAAGCGCAAGCGAATCGAAGAGGTGTTCGGCTGGATGAAAAGCACCGGTCTACTGCGCAAGCTGCGACATCGCGGACTGGAGAAGGTCGGTTGGATGTTCACCTTCACGGCTGCAGCTTACAACTTACAACTTTGGTACGTATCCGCAATCTCATGCGCGTAACCCCACAACCGCAGTGTGTCTGAACATCTGAACACACGCCATACGGCCTCAACCCGCCACTGGCAACTGAACAACCTCCTAAGAGCGCCTAACAAAACCTGTTTCCACGTGGACCGCGATCGCTTCCCGGCACATTGATGATTGCGGCGCTTATCCTCGCTACGAACCCTTGGCCTGCGTGGTTTATTCCCAAGTGTTCTGCGTGCGTATCGCTTCAAGAACGCTCGTATCGAGTTCATACAGACCGTCAGCAACAAGCGCCCCGTCGGCCCCAATCGCGGATACTCGCGCATGCAGCACCTCTGGTTCCTGGAGCGCATCGTCGACATCTGCGGCCACGAAATTGGCATTGCACCGGACGAAATGCGCCTGCGCAACTACATCCGTCCGGAAGAGTTTCCTTACACCACACCCAACGGCTGCGTGTACGATTCCGGCGACTATCCGAAGATGCTGAAAGTTGCGAAAGACCTGATCGGTTGGGACGACTGGCAGAAGAAGCAGGTCGAGGCGCGCCGAGAAGGCCGCATCCTCGGGATTGGCATCGGCACCACGCTCGATTCCGGAACCAACAATTTCGGACAGTCGCAGATCGTCAACCCCAACGCGCCCTTCTCCGGTAACTCACAGGGTGCGAACTGCAAACTGGATATTTATGGCGAAGTCGTTGTTGCCGTGGGCTCCTGCCCGCAGGGCCAGGGACATGAGACGGTTTCAGCGCAAGTCGTCGCCGACCTCCTCAATATTTATCCCGACCTGATCACAGTTCGAACTGGTTTCGACACTGAGCGCAACGTGCACACCGGCTTCTCCGGAACCTATGCCAGCCAGTTTGCGGTTTCGGGTTTGTCGGCGGTGCACGGCGCCGCACAGAAGCTTAAGGCCGAGATGAAGCGCCTGGCCGCGTTTGTGCTCGAAACGAAGGAAGACGATCTGGAATTCGGAGTCGGTCAGCAGGGGCCGGAAGTCAAGGCCATGAGCAGTGGCAAGTCCATCAACTACTGGGGTCTGGCGAACATTGTCAACGTGAATATGTTTTGGCTCAGCGTGAAAT
>PKXK01000134.1:41144-43175 GCA_003132325.1 Acidobacteriaceae bacterium | reverse complement strand
ACGAATGACGGACAAACCGGAAACTACCCCTACTTAAAATCTACCCAGAATCCGTCTCCGAAGCGAGCAGGGTGAAAAAAAATGTCGAGCCGTGGTGAAGCTCGCTCTCCGCGCGAATCGTTCCCCCGTGTGCCAGAACGATGTGCTTGGCGATGGCGAGTCCCAGGCCGGTGCCCCCGGATTCCCGCGAGCGCGCTTTATCGACACGGTAGAAACGTTCGAAAAGTCGGGGCAGATGCTCGGAGGAAATGCCGGGGCCAAAGTCCCTGACGTAGAATTCGACGCCATTCTCGGCCGCACGCGCTCCGAGAATCACTTTCTTCCCCGACGCCGCGTACTTGAACGCGTTCTCGATCAGATTGGAAAAAATCTGGTGGATGGCTTCACGGTCCGCATTCACGTGGGCGGCGGGAAGCGAGTTTTCAATCGCCAGTTCGACTCCATAAGTGCGAGCCACTTCCTGAAAGCTTTCCAGCGCATCCTGCAGCAGTTCTTCGGTGCCGACCCGCAGAATGCTGAAACGCTGCTCGCCCGATTCGACGCGGGTCAGAGTGAGCAGGTCTTCCGTAAGACGCGACATGCGGGCCGCGTTCTTGCGGACGATTTCCAGAAACTCGCGCACGTGATTGTCTGCGAGAGGGCTATCGAGCAGCGTCTCCGTGTATCCCTGGATGGAAGTCAGCGGAGTACGCAGCTCATGGGAAACGTTGGCAATGAAATCGCGGCGGCTCTTTTCCATGCGCTCGGTCTCGGTGAGATCGCGGAGCACGGCGACGGCGCCGCCTCCGGGCATGGGCGCCGCGGTGACATCGAAGGTGCGGCCGGAAGCGATGGTGTTCGAGCGCGCCGATCTGACCACCTGGTCGCGCGCGGCTTCTTGAATCGCCGCGAGAAAGTCCGGGTCGCGGACACTGTCGATCAACGGCGCATTCAAGCGGGGCGCATGAAGCAGCAGACGTTTCATGCCCCGATTGGCCCACTGCACACGCCCGTCGATATCGACCGCAATCACGGCGTCCTGCATGCTGTTGAGAAGAGTTTCCAGCTCGCGCTGGCTGGTTTGAACGCGGGCGTAACTTTCTTCCACGCGGCGCGCCGTTTTATCGAGCGCTGCCGCCACCTGCCCGATCTCGTCCGTCGAAGCGGACGCGATTCTGGCCGTCAGATCCCCGCCGGCCACGCGCTCGGCAAAAGTCACGATCCGATGCAGACGCCGGCCAACATAGCGGGAAGCGAGCGCCGCCACCAGCACCGCGAAAACGAAAGCGCTGAGCGATCCCCAGAACAGGGCCACGGCCAGCGGACGATCCGTAGTTTCGATTTCGGCCAGCGGATACGCCATGCGCACGGCTCCTCCGGAAACCGGCGCCGCCACATACAAAAAAGGAACGCCTAGAGTATGGCTCTTACGTTCATCCACTCCGACCTTGCCGGCGAAGGCGGAAACAAACTCCGGGCGATGCTCGTGATTCTCCATCGAGTCGGCATCGGCCTCCGAATCGGCCAGCACCTTGCCGGTGGGATCGATGACGGTGGCGCGGGCTCCCGCCGCTTGGCCCTCCTGCGCGGTAATGTCGGCCAGGGAGTGTTGCCGGTCCGCCTCCACGCGATAGGCAAACATCAAAGTTTTCTGTTTGAGATTGCGCTCGATCTGCTCGCGCAGGGTGCGTTTCCAAACCCCGTGCACGGTCATCTGCAATGTGATCGCGGTTACGCCAATCACCAGCAGAAACACAACCATCAATTTAACGAAGATGCGGCTTCTCAACGCGCGACCTCAAAGCGGTAGCCCGCGCCCCGCACCGTCTTCAAGTAGCGCGGGTTCTCCGGATCGGGCTCAATTTTTTCGCGGATGCGCCGCACATAGACGTCCACCGAGCGCGGCGTGACGTACGCTGTATCGCGCCAGACCGAGTCGAGTAACTGGTCGCGAGTGAAAACGCGTCCCGCGTGCCGCATGAAGTGGTCGAGCAGCCGGAATTCGGTGGCCGTGGTCGGCACCTGCTTCCCGCGAACCGTCAACGTCATCGC
>PKXK01000134.1:40718-41039 GCA_003132325.1 Acidobacteriaceae bacterium | reverse complement strand
CCGTCTTTTCCCGGCACCATGATATCCAGCAGAAACAGCGCCGGACGTTGCCGTTCGGCATCGGCCACGACCAGGTTGCCGGTCGAGTAAAGTCGCACGCTGAAGCTCGCCCCTTCAAGATGATGGCGAACCAGGCGGGAAATATCCGGGTCGTCTTCCACTACATAGATCGTCGGTTTCACGCGATCCATTGTAGCTGGGAAATGTTTCAATTCGATACCAGGAGCGGGTCGGATTCCGTCACGGTCAACTTGCAGCCTGTGTTGAAGTGTGATTCGTATCAGGGCATGCCTTCAGGCATGCCGCGAATGCTGCGTTATG
>PKXK01000134.1:2201-40712 GCA_003132325.1 Acidobacteriaceae bacterium | reverse complement strand
GCCGCGATCATGGCCGCATTGTCGGTGGAAAGCGCCCGCGAAGGAAAGAAAACGGGAAGCCCCTGCATCCCCGCCTCGCGCTCAAACGCCGCCCGCAATTCCCGATTGGCGGCCACACCGCCGCTGACGAAGAGAGTGCGAACGTCATACTCGACTGCCGCAGCCAGCGTCTTCATGACCAGATCGTTGACCATCGTACGCTGGAAAGAAGCCACCAGGTTGAGCGTCTGCCGGTCGCAGAGTCTGAGAATGTCTTCGAGCGCCGGCTTGTCTTCGCCAGCTCGAATCTGGCCGGTTAGAATCTGCCGCGCGAGCGCCTGGCGGCGAGCTTCAATCGCGGGCTTCAGCTTCTCGGTCTCAACGTATCGCAGAACCGCCGTCTTGATTCCGCTGTAGGAAAAATCGAACTGCGGCCGACCGCCTTCGGCTCGTGCTTGCTCACGATCGCCTTGCTTGTAGTCGCGCCGGTCCGGATGCTTGATCTGCGCCATCTGGAACTTGACCGCGTGCGGATCGCCGTGCGGCGCCAGCCGGCCGATGATCGGTCCGCCGGGATAGCCGAGTCCGAGCAGCTTCGCGACCTTGTCGAACGCTTCTCCGGCAGCGTCGTCGCGAGTGTGGCCGATATTCCGGTAGGTCCAGAGATTTTCCTGCACCTCGGCAAGATAAAGATGCGTGTGGCCGCCCGAAACCACCAGCGCCAGCACCGGGAAATCAAGGTCGCCATTTCCGCTTTGCCGCTGCTCGAGCAATACGGCGTGGATGTGTCCCTCAAGATGGTTCACGGCGATCAGCGGTTTGTCGAGCGCAAACGCGAGCGCCTTGGCATAGCTGATGCCGACCAGCAGAGCGCCCGCCAGTCCCGGACCTTGCGTGACCGCGATGGCATCGACGGACTGATAAGTCTGCCCGGCTTCGGACAATGCCGCGCGCACCACCGGAACAATCGCGCGCAAGTGCTCGCGCGAGGCCAGTTCCGGAACTACTCCCCCATAAGGCTGATGCGTGGCGATCTGCGAAGCCACCACGTTCGACAGAATCCGCTGCCCCGAACCGACCACAGCCGCGCCCGTCTCGTCGCAGGAGCTCTCGATGCCGAGGATGTGCGCGTCAGGCATAATGATGGCGGCATCTGGCAGCGCAGGCAAAGATCTTCACCACAGGGGACACAGAGAACACAGAGAAAGCCAAACCTTAGGAATAGCTGTTTTGGTTTCCCCTGCGATGGTTTCCCCTGTGACCTCTGTGGTGAAGATTTCCGCCGGCGTCAGTACACGTTGCCGCAACTAGTAGTCTAAATGAGAAGAGACCGCACCTTTGCCGCACGCTAGGAAACACGCCGTCGAAATCGTCCGCACCCTGCGCGAGCGCGGACACCAGGCCTACTTCGCCGGAGGATGCGTCCGCGACCTGCTGCTTGGCCGCGAGCCCGCCGACTACGACGTTTCGACCGATGCGACTCCGCGGCAGGTCATGCAAATCTTTCCGCAGACGTTCGCCGTCGGGGAGCAGTTTGGAGTCGTTCTGGTCCCACAATACGGTCGAGAGACGGGCGCCCTCGCCCGTCACGCAGCGATCGTCGAGGTCGCGACCTTCCGCTCGGATGTCGGCTATTCCGATGGCCGCCATCCCGACGAAGTTCGCTTCAGCAAAGACCCGCGCGAAGACGTGCAGCGCCGCGATTTCACCATCAATGGCATGATGCTTGATCCCTTGGTGTTCGGTACAACCACCAACGGGATTCTGGATTTCGTCGGAGGCCGCGACGATCTGAACGCCGGAATCGTGCGCGCCATCGGCGATCCCGAACGGCGCTTTGCCGAAGACAAACTACGCATGCTCCGCGCCGTGCGTTTTGCCGCGCGTTTCGGTTACCAGATCGATCCGGCGACCATGTCGGCAATCCAACATCTGGCGCCTCAAATTCACCAGGTCTCCTGTGAGCGAGTGCGCGAAGAGCTCACGAAGATGCTCACCGAAGGCCGCGCCCGCCGCGCCTTTCAACTGCTGGATTCGAGCGGCCTGTTGCCAGAAGTCCTGCCGGAAGTCGCCGCCATGAAGGGAGTGGAGCAGCCGCCGCAATACCATCCCGAAGGCGACGTCTTCGTGCACACGCTGCTTCTGCTCGAGAAACTGCCAGCCGGCGCTTCGAAGACGCTAGCCTGGGGAGCGCTGCTGCACGACGTAGGCAAGCCGCCAACCTTCCGCGTCGCGCCCGACCGGATCCGCTTCGATGGACACGTGGACGTTGGCGTAAAGATGGCCGCGGAAATCTGCCATCGCTTGCGCTTCTCGAACGACGAAACCGGCCAGATTCTGGCGCTGGTCGCGAATCACATGCGCTTTGCCGACGTCGAGCGCATGAAACAATCCACGCTCAAAAAGTTTCTTCGCTTGCCTGCCTTCGACGAGCATCTGGAGTTGCACCGCATCGACTGTCTCTCCAGCCACGGCCAGCTCGACGCCTACGAGTACTCGCGAGAACAGTTGCGTTCGATCCCGCCCGAAGCCATCCGCCCCACTCCGCTGATCACCGGCCAAGACCTGATCGAAGCCGGTTACGAGCCCAGTCCGCGCTTCAAAGAGGTGCTGTCAGCAGTCGAGGACGCGCAACTGGAAGGACGACTTACGTCGCGCGAGGCGGCCATGGAGTTTGTGCTGCGGGAGTTTCCAGTGTAAGTGTGGCGCGGGCGCCCCCGCCCGCGTGCCGGCGCCGTTCGAAACCTCACATTTCGCAAATCCCTAGAGGGAGAAAATTGTGGAATTCCAGCCCGTCATGACCACTAAAGTATTTATTCCTCAAAGACTTGGCGGGAAGCGAACCTAATAACAAGCTTAAAATGCGACCTAAACTATTGATTTATAAATACGTTACATCTAAGTCCTTATTTCTCAAAGACCTGGCGCCCCTCACGCGCTAAGTCTTTCATTCTGAAGGACCGCGACCAGAGGGGTCCAAGCCGATTTCGTCCGCGCCACACACATTATTCCTCGTTCTGGTCGCGGTCCTGTGACGTTGTCTGTGCCGAATCTGCTGCGCCAGGTATGGGTTTTTGCAGATCGATCTGCGGCAATCCCGCTTTCTTTAGTTGCTCGTTCAGTTCCGGAATGTCTTTCGACTTGAGCTGGCCCCACGATGACAACTGCTCCTCCAGCGCCTTCTCCAGTTCCACGAAGGTTGCGGTTTGCTGGGTGGTCGGAGCGGCGTCGGCGGTATCGAGAGCGCTGACGAGTGCGTTGAAGCCGCTGTTCAGCCGAGCCAGGCTGCGGCCTTCGGGCGTGCTCAAGTAGCTGGTACCATAGCCGCCTTCTTCGCCTTCGAGGGACGCGGCTTTCGCTTCCAGTTCACCCGCTGCCTTTCCGACCACGGCGGGCTTTGCCTTGTCTTTATCCGGACCCGTGAGCGCTTTCAACTGGGCACGCAAGCTGCGGACTTGTTGCAGGGCTTCGTAGTCCTGGTGAAGGGCAACGGCAATCTTGTGGTCGAGTTCGAAATGCTGTGCCAGATCCTCGGGCGCAGTCTTCACCCTGGGATCCATGCGAATGTTCAGCGGCTGCGTGTAGCTTTTGCCGCCAACGGTGAGCACAACTTTGTACGCTCCGGGCAACACGGTGGCTCCGAGCGGATAGAGCGGCGTGTCGTGGTAGATGGCCGAGATCGGGTAGTCGCGGGAGAGCACCTCGGGAGCGGGACAGGTCAAGTCCCAGATGAAACGATGCATGCCAGGCGCGGCCGACAAGGTTCGCGCCGGACGCACCCAGTACATGGGCACATTGAAGTCTTTCGCGTTGACCGAGTCGGGCTTATCGGCGCTGGAAAAGTGGCGCACTACTCGCCCTGATGAGGCTTCGACAATCTCCAGCGTGACTGCGCCGGTTGCCGCGCCATTCAGCCAGTAGTCGATCATGGCGCCATCGGGAGGGTTCTGTCCGGCAGGTTCTTCCGGCGGCAGGGGCGTGTCGGTGTTGTTGTTGCGGCGGCCGCGATACGCGAACTGCGGCGCGAAAAGATGCGCCGGGGCGTGACCGTTGGCAACCTCCGGGGTGAACTGGCGCAGCGGCGTGATGTTGTCGAGGATCCAGAACGAACGGCCGTGGGTTCCGACTACTACATCGTCCTGATGAACGACTAGATCGCGGATTGAAGTCGGCGGCAGATTCATCTGCAACGACTGCCAGTGGTCGCCGTCGTCCCACGACACGTACACGCTGCATTCGGTTCCGGCAAAAAGCAGCCCCTTGCGCTCTGGATCTTCCCTCACCGTGTTGACGGGTTCGGTTTCGGGCAGGCCGCTTACGATCTTCTGCCATGTCTTGCCGCCGTCGTGCGTGCGATAGATATATGGATGCAGGTCATCGAGCCGGAAGCGGTTCACCGCCGCGTAGGCAGTTGGGGTATCGAAATGTGACGCGTCCATCTGCGCCAGTTTGCTCCAGGGAGTCAGTTCTGGAGGCGTCACGTTCTGCCAGTTCTTGCCGCCGTCTTGCGTTACTTGAATCAGGCCATCGTCGGTACCGACCCAGATCAGGTTGGCGTCTTTCGGCGACGGAGCAATCGAATAGATCACGCCGCGATGCTTGCCCTTCGCGGGATCGGCCTCGACAAACGGGCCCAAGGTCGCGGGAATGCCCGTGTCGCCGTTCGTCAGATCGCGCGTCAGGTCGGGGCTGATGATCTGCCAACTGTTGCCTCCGTCGCGGGTTTCAAACAGGACATTCGAGCCTAGATACAGCACATGCGGATCGGCCGACGAGAAAATCAAGGGCGCGGTGCGATTGAAGCGATACTGTCCGGTGCGCAGAACGACCGGCGAAACGTCGCGCGTCTGTCCGGTATTGCGGTCGAACACCGTTACCTTGCCGCCGTAAATCAGATTGGGATGCAGGGGATCGGGTGCGACGTAGCCGTATTCTTCCGTTCCGACTGTGGTCCAGTCGCGGAAGGTGATTTCGCCGAAGTCGCTGCGGCTGGCGGTGCCTACGGAGCCGCTTTCCTGCTGGCCGCCATAGACCCAGTAGGGAAACTCGTTGTCGGTGATTACGTGATAGAACTGCGCGGTGGGCTGGTTGTACCAGGAACTCCAGGATTGGCCGCCGTTGACGCTGACGGTCGCGCCCTGGTCTACGGCTAGGGCGATAATGTCGGGGTTTTCGGGATTGATCCAGATGGTGTGGTAGTCGTCGCCTCCGGGCGCGCCTTTGATGGCCGTGAAGTTCTTGCCGGCGTCGGTGGAGCGGTAGGTCGAAGTATTGGCCACGTAGATGACGTCTTTGTTTCGCGGATCGACGCGCACGCAACCGAAGTCGTCGCCTCGTCCCCAGACACGTTCTTCGTCGTTTACCTGCTGCCAGCTTTCGCCGGCGTCGTCAGAGCGGTAGATGCCGCTGGCTTTCGCGTTCATCTTGGTCGTGTTCACCCAGGCGTACATGCGGCCGGGATCGGATGGAGAAACAGCAGGGCCGATGCGGCCGATGCCTTCGGCAGCGCCGGGCAATCCTTTGGTGAGTTGCCGCCAGGTGTTTCCGCCGTCGGTCGATTTGTAGAGACCACTGCCCGGTCCGGTGTAGCCGCCGCCGGTAGTCCAAGGCGGACGGCGCGAGGACCACATACTGGCGAAGATAACCTGCGAATTATGGGGATCGAAAACGAGGTCCATGCCTCCGACGTTCTCGTCTTTGTACAGAACCTTTTGGAATGTCTGGCCGCCGTCGAGCGAACGGAAGATGCCGCGCTCGGGGTTGGGGCCGTAGGGATGTCCCTGGGCCGCAACGAAGAGGCGATTGGGATCCTTGGGGTCGATGACGATGGAAGCGATTTGTTGCGCTTCGCGCAACCCCAGATGCTGCCAGGAGCGGCCTGCATCGGTTGATTTGTAGACACCATCGCCTACGGAAAGATCGGGACGGCGCAGGCCTTCTCCGCTGCCGACGTAGATCGTGTTCGGATTCGATGGCGCTACGGCAAGCGCTCCTATCGAGCCGGTCGGCTGGTCATCGAAGATCGGATTCCAGGTGCGGCCGAAGTCGGTCGTCTTCCAGACCCCACCGTTGTTCGGCGCCATGTAAAAGACATTCGGCTGGCCGGGAACGCCGGAAATCGCCACGGTGCGACCGCCGCGAAACGGGCCGATCATGCGCCAATGAAGGTCCTGGTACATTGCGGGGTCATACTGCTGGGCGGAAAGCGCGAAGGGAAAGAGCAAAATGCAGAGCGCGGCGAGCAGAATCCAGAAGAGTCGCTTGTTCACGGTTGATCCTCGAAAGAAGGCTAAGGATAAACCACGGCAGCGGGGAATGGACAGCGCACCTGCTTCAGAGTGGCGGGTCAGTTTCCGATGGGCGGTGACTTAACCGGGAGGCGCGCGGAGCGTCACTACCGCAGTAGAGATATATCACCTATCTATGTAGCAGGGATCACATACTGCTTGCGGCAAATCTATTAGCGTGAATAGAGCTTTCGGGAGGTCGCTATGCGGGGACGCGCTTTGCTCCTCTTTTTTTTCTTTTCGGCTTGGTTCCTGTTCACACCACCGCTTCCTGGTAAGGACAAATCCAAGGCAGGCTCACCGCGCAAGATCGCGCAGGACTTCAGCAAGTTCGTGGAAATCCCCGGAGCGGAGATGGCGGGGGCGGAACAGTGCGCTGCTTGTCACGCCGACCTCTCCAAGGGCTTTCGCCGGAGCGCGCACGCGATGCAGAAGGTTGCGTGCGAACAGTGCCACGGGGCGGGCAGTCTGCACATAGCGGCGGGTGGATATTCGACCGAATCGAAAGATAAGATCATCAGCTTCCGCGACCGTTCCCCAGAACAAGCGAACGGTGTCTGCCTGAGCTGCCACGCGAAATCGGACCATGTTCGCAATTGGTTTTCGGGCGCGCACCAGGCGCAGGACATGAAGTGCAGCGACTGCCACACCATTCATGGCGAGACGCGCGGCAAGACGGGTAGCGAGTTCCGCGGCGAGGCCGCCGGCATTCCGAGAGCGATCGAGTCTCGCCGGCAGGTGAATGAAAACTGCCTGCGGTGCCACCAGAAGCAGAATGCCGAAGCCGATCTTCCGTACCACCACCCGATTCGCGAAGCCAAGATGAGCTGCTCGGATTGTCACGATCCGCACGGCGGCAGCGCCGGTAATAATCTGAAGTTGTCCAATACGAACGACCTTTGTCTCGGCTGCCATGCCGAATATCAGGGACCGTTCACCTTCCAGCACGCTCCGGTAACCGAGAGCTGCCTCAAGTGTCACTCATCCCATGGTTCGCCGAACCAGAACATGCTTTCGGTGAGCCAACCTGCGCTCTGTCTGCAGTGTCATTCCGCGCACCACAACGGCGCGAGTCTGCCCCTGGTGGACCGGTGCACCAATTGCCATAACGCAATTCATGGAAGCGACATACCTTCCGCAACGGGCGGAAGCAAGTTTATCGACAAGTAGTACCCGGTGAAGGGATTGGTTCGGGCAAGGAGATCACGCCATGAATAGGATTACCGCACTCCTCATAGTTGCACTGATAGTTGCGGCAGCAACGTCCCCGGTGCGGGCTCAGCAGCAACCACCAAGCGCGGGCGCGTCGCAGGCGGCGGAGAGCGTTCCCGAAATCAACTACCATCTCACCGTGATGATGCCGCAATACCGCTTCCTGGACACCAGCGGATACGGCGGACGGGTGGGCGAATACGACAGTTTGCAACAGTCGCTGGGCGGTGATTTGTCGTTTGTCTATGTCAATGTTCCCGAGCACATGACCATCAGGACCACGTGGGACGTCGTGAGCCGGGACGACTACGACTTGAAGTCGCGAATCACTTTCGGGAAATGGCTGGACTTCAGCCTCGACAATCGCGGCTTCGTCCGCCACCTCGATGACAACAACTATTTCGGAGCCTCGGTGATTTCTCCGGACATCATCCGCATCGATACCGTCTCCCCGGATTCCTTACTGGGCATAAGACGCAGGATGAACAACGCTTCCCTCAAGCTGCAGTTACCCAAGGTGCCGGTGAAGTTGTTTGTCAAAGGCGGTTGGCAGGCCCGGGACGGAAACAGCCAGATGCAGTATTTCGATATGGGCGGGGACGGGGTAGTACCAATCGACAACACAGGTTGCGCCAACTGTCACTCCGCTTCTCAGTATCGCAGCTACAACTACACGACGCGGAACATAGCCGGAGGCGCGGAAGTCAAGTTAGGAAACCTTCTGAAACTCGTTTACCAGCATGAGTTTCGCAGCTTTAACGACCGCATGCCGAATCCGGTAGACATCTACGGAACCTCCGGTGAGATCCCTCCCGTCGAGGACATTCCTTATACGCCGGCTGGCCCCTACGTTCACAGCGTGTTGCCACGTCATCAAACGCAGGCCGACTCGCTGCAGATCACCATGGCGGTGGCGCATCACGTTACCTTGAACGGCGACCTCAACTATGCGCGGACGAATAACCTGTTTACCCCGTCTGACCCGCGGATGCTGGTTACCGGCAATCACTCCCAAAACGCCTTTAACGCGGACGCCACTCTTACCTGGAATCCGGTTTCTCCGCTGCGGGTAGTGGCTGACTTTCATCAGCAGAATCTGATCAACGAGTTCGCCTCGTCGTATTCCCTGTCTGACCCAACCCTGTTTTACATTTTTGGCAATCCGTCTTTGCACCGGCATTGGGGAGGTTTGAAGGGGACGTATCGCGTGTCAAAAAAGTTCGACGTAGAGTCGTACTACACACACATGAACATCACCCGGTCGAACTCAGGTTTGTGGCCACAGGCATCTTCACCTGACAATACAGATCCCCTTTACGTCGTGCCCGTGAGTTCCAGCAACGTCGTGGGCGTAGCCGCGCATTTTCATAGCGCGGAACTGTGGAATGCCAGAGCCGGCTATGAATGGACGGGTACTCACAATCCCGGCTATGTCACGGACCCGCGCACGAACAACCGCCTGTTTGGCAACGTCACCCTTACTCCGGCTCACTGGTTCACCATCGGCAACGACGCCAGCATGGTTCTGCAGAAGACGTTTCCGGTGGTGCAGCGGACCAACCACCTCTATGTGGATGCCATCTTCGTGACCATCAAGCCGGTTCCACAGTGGAGCATCGGGGGTGCATATACCTACCTGCAAGATAATCTGCGGACGGACATGCAACTGGCCAACGATTCCGGGGTAGGCGTCTATACCCAACCGCTGGCGCCCTACAAGCAGCTGAGCCAGACCTTTTCCTTAAATTCTACGTATGAAGTGAAGAAGCGTGTGGGGCTCAATCTGAGCTTCGCGCGATCGCTGGCCCACAGCGGCTGGCGGCCCGACCTCAATCCGGCGGATTATCCCGACTTCCCAGGAGCGGTTTCGGTCGCAGGCTACCCCACCGAAGCCGCTTTTGCCGCGGCTTTCGCCGCGGCGCTCGGGACCGGCGCCGGTCCGGTGTCCCAGGTCAACGTACCGCAGACCCTGGTCGGAGCCACGGGCAACTACCACCTCCGCGCCGGATTCGATGGCGGTCTTCGTTTCAACTACGGAAGCTACACCGATAACACGATCTGGAACAGCACGGGCGTTGATCCCACGCTGAGGCGTCCCAACGTGAACGGAAAGCTGCAGTCGTATTCAGTTTTCTTTGGGCGAGTCTGGTAGCGTCTCTGAGCGGAAGTCGTCGCTACCGGACGGCGGGAGCAGGAACAACCTGCGCGCTCGCGAGATAGCGGCGCAACGCGTCCTGCCATTCCGGCATGTGGATGTTGTAGGCGTGCAGACTGTCTGGCGACAGAACGGAGTAGGCGGGGCGGTGCGCTGGGCGCGGGAATTGGGCTGTGGTCACGGGCTTGACTGCGGCCGGCAATCCAGACATGCGGACGATTTCGGTGGCGAACTCGTACCACGTGCAGTTGCCGGAATTGGTGACGTGTACGATTCCGTGCGCGGACGCGCGGCAAAGTTTGACCAGAGCGGATGCGAGATCGACCGTGAACGTCGGACTGCCACGCTGATCGTTTACCACGGAAATCTCAGGCACCGCGGAAATCTCGGGACGGGTTGACGCCAGCTTCAGGATGGTTGCGGGAAAACACTTGCCTCCGTGCCCGAACAGCCATGAAGTGCGGGCGATGCAGACCTCGGGCAGAATCTCGATCAGTCGTTCCTCGGCGCGGGCTTTGCTCTCGCCATAAACGCTGGTTGGATTTCTGGGATCGCCGGTTTGGTAAGGCGAGCGTTTGCTGCCATCGAAGACGTAGTCCGTGCTCACGAACAGCAATCGCGACCCGGCTTCGCGGGCAGCCTCGGCCACATTGACGGCGCCGTCGCAATTCACGGCGAAGGCGAGGTCGCGGTTGGACTCGCAGCCATCCACGTCGGTGTAGGCGGCTAGCAGAAGAATCCAGTCGGGACGGGAATGGCGAACCAGGTCGCGAACGCGCGCGTGGTCTCGCAGGTCGGCGTCTTCGACGGAAAACGCCGTCAACTGATCTTGCTCACGGTTCAATTCCCGAACCAGGTCCTGGCCAAGCAGTCCCGAGGCACCGAACAAGGTGACGCGCATAGCGACATTGTAACTGGGGATTCAACCCCCAAAGGGGGCGTTTGATTTCGGAAGGGTTGCGGCATCGCTGAAGCGATACCCTGATACGAACCTACTCCGTCCTAGTCGATTGCGGAGTCTGTACTCGGCGTCGCAGGGCGTGGAGGATGAGGGATCCGCTGATGCCGAAACAGACCACGGCGGCAAAGGCCACGAGATCGAGCGCGCGGCGCGTCATTCGGAGGTAATCCGCGAACAGCGAAACCATGGCACAGAGAATGCCGAGGGTGTTAAGCCAGAGGGGAGAATGAATCGGAAGATCGCGGCGAAACCGAACCTGGAGCAACAGCGCGGCCAGCCCGATCGCGGCCACCACCACCAAAGCGACCGGACTGAGAAACGCATTGGGCGCGGTATAGATCACGACCAGGGCCAGCGCTAGAAGAAGCAGGCCGGAAGCGATCACGGTCCATCGGCGCGCGACTTTCGATGGGGACTGGGACGCGGAATTCGTCACCGGGCGGTCTCCTCGCCAGTTCGCATATCGCCATTGTATGCGCCGGCCTTGAGTTCCGCGTTCCGGCGCCCGTGGTGGGCCAGTGTCGTGTCCCGGAAATACCAGCTCCATGCATTCGATTTATGATGAGACACATCCATGCTGCCGATCCCGCCACTCACACCGAGAGCATTGCTCGAAGCGGTCGCCGCAATCGGAACTGCCGGCAGCCTGGTCTTCTATTTCCTCTCCGCGCTCGGGCTGGCCAGTTTCCTCAACGACAGGCGCAAGAAACTCAACGAGCCTCCGCTGCCAGAAAGCAACCCGCCTCCGGTCTCTATCCTCAAGCCCTTGAAGGGCGTCGATCCCGAGATCTGGGAAAGCTTTTGCAGTCACTGCGAACAGGACTATCCGGAATTTCAATTGATCTTCGGCGTCAGCGAACCCGCAGATCCAGCGATTGAAGTGGTGCGGAAGCTCCAGGCAAAATATCCCAACCTTCCGATTGAGCTGATCGTCTGCGATCGCGTTCTGGGAGCTAACATCAAAGTCAGCAATCTGGTGCAGATGTTACCCGCCGCACGCCACGAGCTCCTCTTGATCAATGACAGCGACATCCGCGTGCCATCCGACTATTTGCGGAAAGCGATCGCGCCGCTCAGGGACGCGTCCGTGGGAATGGTGACCTGCCTCTACCGCGGTGCTGCGGCCCCGACCCTGGGCTCGCGCCTCGAAGCCTTAGGCATCGGCACCGACTTCGTGCCGGGCGTTTTGAGCGCAAGGTTTCTCGAGAGGGGATTGCGCTTCGGATTGGGCTCCACGCTGGCCTTTCGGCGTCGCGACCTGGAAGCCATCGGCGGATTCGAACCACTGCTCGACTATCTGGCCGACGACTATGAACTCGGCCGCCGCATCGCAGCAACGGGGAAGAAAGTCGAACTCAGCGCCGCAACCGTCACGACATTGCTGCCTGCCTACACGCTGCGGCAGTTTTTCCAACATCAACTGCGCTGGTCGCGGACCATTCGGGATGCGCGCCGCTGGGGATACGCCGGACTGCTTTTCACCTTCGGCCTGCCCTGGGCATTGGCGACGCTGCTGGCTGCCCGAGGGGCGGCGTGGGCGTGGGGACTACTCGCGCTGACGTTCGCCGCGCGGCTGGCTGTCGGAGTCGGCACCGCAGTGCTCGCACTACGCGACGAACAAGTGATTCGCAATATTGTTTTATTGCCGCTGCGAGACTTGATCGCACCGCTAGTTTGGGCGGCGAGTTTTACGGGCAACCGCATCCACTGGCGAGGCGAGGTGTTCGGCCTGAAAGACGGGCGCCTAAGCAGGATTTCCCCATAAGCAGGTTTGCTGGCGTTCGACTGACAGCGCCTGAAGGCGCATTCCAAGAGCAGAACTTTCGACATCGCTAAAGCGATGCCCTGATACGGCCCGCCGATCACGGCGAGGGCATCGGCTGATTGGCGAAAATAATCTTGCCGCCGCGGCGCGCGACCACATACCGCGCCAATCCTTGTAGCGCCGGTGGTTCATCCTCTTCCGCCCACAAAAAAACGCGCTGCGGCCCCTTCCACATCTCGACAAACGAAGCCTGCGTTTCGAAGACCCGCGGCGCTCCCGGAAACTGCGTACCGTACCACATGTTTCCGCCCGGTGCGCGCAGACTGTGCAACGGGATGCCGGTGTAGAAATTCAGCGACGACGCATTTTCATACAGCCCTATCACCACGATCTGATCGCCGGGACGGTACTGTTCGCGAATCGCCATCGCCAGGTCCTTCGACGAAAGAATCGGAGAAAAAATGCCGAACGCAATCCGCACGCACGCCAGCAGGACCACCATCATCGCCGCCAGCGCCGCATTCCCCGCTCCCGCCCGCCCGCGACGCCGCAGGAGCCAGTTGGCGAGCGTTCCTAGCAGAAATGCGAGCGAGAATCCAAACAACGGCACCCGGAATGCCCCCATTGCCTGCGGGGTCAAATCGAGAAAATGCCCGAACGAAAGCGCGTAGTCTTGCGGATGTTTCCGCAGCAGGTCCGAGAGGTCCGTGCCCGGAGCCGGCGCCTTCGAGAACATGAGCAGGGCAAAACCGACCACCGCGACGGTGACGCCGGCCACGAGCAACAGGGTCGACGAAATCCGCCCACTGCGCCGTTCCCGGCTATCGGCGGCGGAAGCTCTCTCCCGTTGCAGCCATCCGCCCACGAGCAGCGCCATCCCCGGAATCGCCGGGATGGTGTAGTATTCCTGCCGTGTCGAGAGGCTGAAGAAGCCCACGATCACCACATTCCACAAGAAAAACAAAAGATATGCCCGCTGCCGCCGCGTCATCTGCATGCGGAATGCCGGGGTCCCCGACGGGCCCGATTTCTGCCCGTTGGGGTGGACGTCGCGCCACCGCCGCGGCACTTCCCGCAGCGATTGCGGAAGAAACACAGTCCACGGAATCAGCCACAGAACCAGCAACGCCCAGAACAGCAACAGCGGAACCGTGTCGTAGTCACGCGGAACGCGCCGGTTCAGAAAACGCAGGATGTGTTCATTGACGAAGTAGAACCAAAGAAAGCCGCGCACGTTGCCCTGAGCCGGGTTTCGCAGCGCCGCCAGAATGTGCCAGGGCGCGGCGATCGCGAAAAAGACGGCCGCGCTCGAAAGCAAACGCAGCTTGAGCAGGTGCCGCAAATTCCCCGTCAGTAGCAGGTAAAGCCCGATCGCTCCCGCCGGGAACACCAGCCCGATCAACCCCTTGGTAAGCACGTTGAGCGCACAGACGGCGGCGAGCCCCCAGCAAACCCAGCGCGCGGGCTTCGTTTGTTCCAGCTTCTGTTGTTCCAACGACACCAGAAAAAGCCAAAACGTCAGGGTCAGCCAAAGACCCACGGGCACATCCGGAATCAGAAAGCGGGTGAAAAGATAGGGTCCGAGCGCGGTTGCCAGCACCAGCCCGGAATCGAATCCGCCTTCGCCGCCCAAGGCCCAGCGTCCCAAGCCGTAGGTGGAGAGAATCATCGCCAGCACGCCCAGCATGAGCGGAAGGCGGGTGCTCCACTCGCTGACGCCGAACAGCGTGTAACTGGTCGCCACGCCCCAATACATCAGCGGAGCTTTTTCCAGATAGCGGATGCCGTTGGCGTACAGCGTGACCCAGTCGTGGCGCTGCACCATTTCGCGCGCCGCCTCGGCATGAACCGTGTCGGCATCGTCGAGCAAGGCGGGCCGCGACAGTCCGGCCATATAGATGACCGCCCAGAGCGCAATCAACGCCAGCACGCAGACACGCCAGTCCGAAAGCAACTGGTTCGGACGGGGCAGGTTCTCAGTTGTCGGCGGATCGAGATTGCGAGCAGGGCCAGAATTCATCGCGGAAGGTTTCATTATACGAGAGTGTGGTGACGGGGTTCTGCCCGTCCGGGCGGGGCCCTTCGACTCCGCTCGGGGCAGGCTCCGCCCCGCCACCACACAACTCAGTCACCTCTCATAACTCAGTCGGCGGCTACCCCGCGGGATCCACGGCCGCCCGCTACTTCGCGATAAATCTCAAGAATTCTCGCCACCGAGTTCGTCCAGGAAAATCGCTGCGCCTGCTCGTAGCCGCGCTGTTTCATGCGCTCGCGCAGCGTCGGATCCAGCAGCACGCGCTGCAAAGCTCGGCGAATCTCAAACACGTTTTCCGGATTCACCAGCAACGCCGCGTTCCCCGCCACTTCCGGCAAGCTCGATGTGTTGGAAGTGACCACCGGCGTTCCGTGAGCCATCGCTTCCAGCGGCGGCAATCCAAAGCCCTCGTAGAGCGACGGGAACACAAAAACCTTGGCGACATCATAAAAAATGCGCAGCACTTCGATGGGCACAAATCCTAAGAAGCGCACGTCGTGCTGCACCCCGCTGCGCACCACCGTGCGCCGCAGCCGCGGATGGCTCGACAGATCGTCCCCGATGATGATGAGCTTCAGATCCGGAAACTGCTGCTGCTTGTGCAGTTCGCTCTTCAGCGCCGAAAACGCTTCGATGATGCGCACCACATTCTTGTGGGGCCGAATCGCGCCCGCATACAGAATGAAGGGATAGTTCACCAGATAGCGCTGGGCAATCAGTTCGCGATCCGCGTCGGTGGCGTGGCCGCGCAGAAAGCGTTCGTCAATCGCGTTGTACACCACCTCGATGCGCGCATCGGGAATAGCCAACAGCTTTTCGATTTCGTTCTTGGTGAATTGCGACACCGCAATCACGCGCGCCGCCTTGCGCAACACGCGCCGCGTCAGGTAAAAGTGCAGGCTGCGCCGCAAACTGGAGGCGTTGCGCGATCCGTACATGTGCTCCAACAGATCGTGCACGGTCAGAACATAAGGACAGGTCAGCCCGCGCGGAATCCAGAACAGGTGCGGGATGTGAACCACGTCGCACTCCAGGCGCTTCACAATCGCCCGGAAAGCGAGATTCCCTTTGAGGGTGTCGTCGCCGCCGTCCAACGCCACCGCGTGGAAATTCGGCGGCAACGCGCCGCATTCCGCCACCTTCGCCGGCGATCCAATAAGGAAGTATTTACTGTCGCGATCCAGGCGCGCCAGTGTGCGGACTACATTCCGGATGTAGGTGCCGACGCCGAATTCCGTCATGCGACGGATATCGATGGCTACTTTCACGAATGAAATTTAAACACAGAGGACACGGGGAGCACAGGGAATTCGCCGGATTGCCTTGCCGCGCTCCCGTTCCATGGTCAAGAATCGCGGCCCGCGGAGAACCCGGATGAAAATCACAGCCTATAATCGGCATGACGTTGCCAGCCACGGCCCAGAATCCAGGAGCGTTACTGCGATGCAGCCGGCGATCCCATTTTCCCAGCCCTCGCTCGATCCGGCGGTACGAGGCTGGCTGCACGCTCCCGGTGCGCCGAACGGCGACGCGCTGATCCTGACGCACGGCGCGGGTTCGGACTCGACGGCTCCTCTGCTGGCGGCGCTCAGCGAAACTTTTGCCGGACAGGGCTACCTCGTTCTGCGCTGCGATCTGCCCTTCCGCCAGGAGCGGCGCACCGGCCCGCCGTTTCNNGGGCCGGATCTTTCTCGGCGGCCACTCCTACGGTGGGCGCCAGTCGACCATACTCTGCGCCGCCGAACTCGAGCTTGTGTCCGGACTTCTGCTGCTTTCGTACCCTTTGCATCCGCCGCGCAAACGGGAACAGCTTCGCATTCAACATCTGCCCGACCTGCGCACTCCGAGCCTGTTCGTGCATGGAACGCGCGATCCGTTCGGAAGCGCCGAGGAATTAGCCGAGGCGCTGAAACTGATCCCGGCCAGAACCGATCTAATGACGGTGGAAGGCGCAGGTCACGACTTGGGATTCAAAGGGCAAGAACGAGCGGTGGAACTCCCGGCAAGCATCTTAGCCAGATTTGAAGAACTGGCCCTCAGTGGCTAAAGCCCGCATTTCCAGCGGGCTGTAGCGGCACGACTGAAGTCGTGCCCTTCCCGAAAACCGTCGCGGACCAAAATTCTTAGGCAGTCCGAGACGCGGCAAGCCGCGTCTCTACGGCCGGAGTTTTCTGGAGGATTGCGTGCAGTAGATTTTACTGAGAGCTGATAACTGATAGCTGACGGCTAATTCACCCAGCCCGATTTCGATCCGCCATTCGTTTTGTCGTTATCGTCGGGGGGCACGTAGTTTCCGTGCTCGTCGAAGGTGACTTTGCGGTCGTGATCGCTCATATAGACTTCGAATTTTCTCGCCGCGCGCCGCCGCTTCCAGCGGTAGTAAGAGTTTCGCACGCTGAAATAGCGCTCCGACGCTGCATAGCTAACCCCGCGAGAGGGCATGAACTTTACCCAGAGGTAGCCAAAGAGCAATCCGCCCAGATGAGCAAAAACCGCGATTCCGCCTTGCCTTGGATCGAAAATTGCAACGATCGCGACGATCACCCAGATGCCGACCAGGTACTTGGCCTTGATCCGGAATGGTAGCGGAAACAGAAACATTTCCTGGTCGGCATAAAGGATGCCGAAGGCCATCAGCAGTCCGAAAATGCCCCCCGAGGCGCCCACGGTTCCGGCATGCTCGTTCATTCCCAGAAAATGCGAATACGAGACGGCAATCGTTACGAGCGCGGCACCCACCACGCAAAAGATGTAGCACTCGATGAATCGCCGCGACCCCCAGTCGCGTTCCAGGTATGCGCCGATGAACCAGAGCGTCAGCATGTTGAAGAACAGATGACTGAAGTTGGCATGTAGTAGCGAATAGGTCACAAGCTGCCAGATCTCGCCCTTCATCACGAAGATCGGGATCAGTGCAAACCACTCATCCACCCAGCCGAGACTGACGCCAAGTACACGGCGCACCACCAGTTCCAGCAGGAAGATCGCAGTGCAAGCGATAATGATGCGCTTCACCCATCCGGCAAACGGAGGGAAGCTGAACGAGATAGTTTGTCCGCGAGGCACTTTATCTTTCTGGCTCCGGCACAACCGGCAGACTGCGATGTCCCGCCGCGTCGACCGCGCGCACAGCGAATATCACATTATCCTTCGAAACCTTCAGGGTTGCACGCGCACCGCTACTGACCGTTTGGACGTACTCCCAATCGGGCGCGTTCGTCGAGCGCCACGCCACCTCGTAGGCGGCCGCTCCGGCCGAAGGCTCCCACGTCAAAGTCGTGTCGTTATCGAGGTTCTTGGTCTGCATTCTTACGTTTGCCGGCGGTGCTGGAGCCAATGCCAGCGAGGCCAGGGTCGCCGCGTTCAGTAGCGCCACGTTCGCCACGTAGGCGAAGTCGATGAACTTGGGCAGGTCGCCGTATTCGATGCAGTTGGCGTCATCCGTACGAACGTTCTGATGCTGATGGTTGAAGTCCTCGCGGAATTCCGTGAAGCGGACGGCGGCGAAGCCCTGCTGATTGAACGAGTAGTGGTCGCCTCCACGCAGGAAGCGGTCGAGACGGAAAATCAGAAGGGGCTTGACTCCGGCATCGTAGGAGCGCCCGACGTCGGCGATGTAACGGGCGAGTTCGCGCGAAAGCGAGTCGCTTTCCCCGCCGAGCGCTCGAATTCGCCGGATTTCCGCCTCCGTCGCTGCCGCCGGCAATCCTTCGGAAAACACGCGCACCACGCTCGCATCCTGGTCGGCCCCGAGGTTCCCGCCTACGATGTCGTTGTTCAGGACCGCTTCGATCTTCCATCCCTGCTGTTTGGCCATCTGGGCGAAGTGCTTGCTGCCGTAGAGGCCCTGCTCTTCGCCGGCAACGGTTAGAAAGATGATCGTTGTTGGAAACTTGATCTGCGCCTTGCTCAGGACTCGGGCGCATTCCAGGCTCACGGCGGTCCCGCTGGCGTCGTCGTTCGCTCCTGGCGCAGGGTCGGTCCCGTTAAAATTATCACTGTTCCGTGAGTCGTAATGGCCGGTTACCAGCACGATGCGATTGGCCTGCCGCGGATCGGTTCCGCGCAGCACCGCATAAACATTGGTGATTTCCGTTGGTTTCGGGATGCGCTCGCCGGGCTGCTCGGTGAAACTGTCGGTCTTCACCTCCAGGCAGCCGCCGCAGTCTTTGGAATAGCGTTCAAACTCGGCCTTGATCCACTCCCGCGCCGCTCCGATTCCCTTGCCCGCTTTGATCGATTCCTCGCCCTGCGCGGAGATCGTCGACCGGTTCTGAAAGCCGACCAGCTTTTCAATTGTCTGCCGGATATGGTCCGCGGAAACCTGCCGGATCGCCTCGGCGATGCGCGCATCGGTGTGCCGGTCCGCCGCCACGCGCGGCGGTTCCTGAGCCATTTCCTGCGCCCGGCACAGAGGACCGCAAGACGCCAGCGCCAGGGCAACCATCACGCCTGCGACAAGGTTTGTGGAAAAACAGCGAAAACTCACAGATTCGGCCATTGCAGAATTTTTCTGATTAGCCACTTGACCTTTTCCTCACGAAGAAACTAAATATAACAGGGTACCCCGAGTGTGGAGGAAATTATGGTGTACTGTCCTGAATGCGAGACGGATCTCGACATCGACGAAGATGAGGTCGATGAAGGCGCGGTCGTCTCCTGCCCGGAGTGCGGCACGGACTTCGAGGTGGTCACGGTGAATCCCATTGAATTGAAAGTCGTCGGCGAGGACGAGGTCGAAGAAGATGAGGACGATGAAGACGTCGACGACGAAGAGGATGAGGACGAGGATTCCTGAACAACTCCGCACATTTCCGGGTGTTCCGCCGCTTGGCCGCCATGGCTTTGCCGGCCGTGTTCCTGGTGTCTCTGCTGGCCCCAGCGAGCGCTCGCGGCAGCGGCCGCGAGAAGCCGAAGCCTTACGCTCTAATCTTCGGAACGGTTTGGGACCCGGACGGGCACCCACTCTACGGGATCAAAGTGAAGATCCGGCGGGCCACTGACAAGGCCAACAAAGCCCGCTGGGAGCTTTATTCCAATCACACCGGCGAGTTCGCGCAGCGCCTGCCCGCCGGCACCGCCGACTACATTGTTTGGGCGGACGTCAAAGGCGTCAAGCTTTCCTCGGGCAAACGGCTGAAGCCTGGCGCCGAAGTTACCGTGCATATCGACAACGACGAGCGTTCCGACATCGGCCTTCATTTAGACTGGTAGAGGCCGCCGTGCGGTTTGAACGGCGGCGATGGGACACACGATGAAGAAGGTGACGCTCGCCGCTCCACTGCTGGTTACGCTGCTGTTTGTCTTGTCGGCGTCGGTCTTCCCGACATTCTCCCTGGCGGTTCCAGCGCAGTTGTTTGGCCGCGATTCGAAGAAAGACAAGACCCGCCTGCTCACGGGCAAGGTGCTGGACGGCGGCGATAATCCTTTGCCGAACGCGGTCGTGTACCTGACCAACACTCGCACCAGCGCCGTGAAAACCTACATCGTGGGTCCGGACGGCGCCTACCGTTTCCCGGCCCTCCAGCCCACCATCGATTACGAAGTGTACGCGCAGTACAACAAGCGCAAGAGCGGCACAAAAACGGTCAGCCAATTTGACGATCGCCAGCAGGTTTACATCGATTTGAAAATCGACACCAAAGCGGGCAGTAAATAAGCTAAGACCAAGAAAAAGGCCACCGCTTAGGGTGGCCTTAAATCCTTGAAGCGCTTGGAATCTAGTTGCTGTCCCCGCCGGCCCGCTTCCACGAAATTAAGTCGCCGATGGTGGTGCTGTTTGAGGAGGACGCCGCCGGGTGTTTGTAGGACTCGACTTCCTGGCGCGACGCTTCTTCGCCAACCGCCTTGATGCTCAAGCCGACTTTCTTTTCTTCCTGATTCATCTTGATGATCTTGAACTCGAACTCAGCGCCGGGTTCCAGATGCATGGGCTGCCCGTTCCCATCGACCGCTTCCGAGTTGTGAC
Source organism: Acidobacteriaceae bacterium (assembly GCA_003132325.1). GTDB lineage: Bacteria > Acidobacteriota > Terriglobia > Terriglobales > Acidobacteriaceae > Acidiflorens. The sequence continues at coordinate 20,350 of PKXK01000134.1, read as the reverse complement.
ACAGACCTTCGATGCCTTCGGCAATTTCGACAAATGCCCCGAAGTTCGCCACGCGCAGGACCTTGCCATGCAGGACGTCGCCAATGCGGTGCTGCGCGAAGAACGAATCCCAAATGTCGGGCTGCATCTGCTTCACGCCCAGCGATAGGCGCCGCTTGTCCGGTTCAATGGCCAGGATGATGGCCTTGACCTTGTCGCCCTTCTTCAATACCTCGGATGGATGCTTCACACGGGTAGTCCAGCTCAAGTTGCTGACATGCACCAGGCCGTCGATTCCGTCTTCGATTTCAATGAAGGCGCCAAACTCGGTCAGATTGCGCACCCGCCCCTCGACCGTCGCTCCCACTGGATACTTGTCATGCAATGTATCCCAGGGGTTGGAGGCGAGCTGCCGCATCCCCAGCGAAATCCGGCGCTCGGTCGGGTTCACGCTTAAAACTACACAGTCGACTTCGTCGTTTACGTTGACGAGCTTCGACGGATGCTTCATCCGTTTCGACCAGGTCATTTCGCTGACGTGAACCAGTCCTTCAATGCCCTGTTCCAGTTCGACGAAGGCTCCGTAGTCGGTGACGCTGATGACGCGGCCGTGGACGTGCGCACCCACAGGGTAGCGGTGCTCCGCATCGAGCCACGGATCAGGGGTGAGTTGCTTGAAGCCGAGCGAGACGCGCTGCTTGTCTTTGTCGTACTTGAGCACCTTCACCTGAATCTGGTCGCCGACGTTGACCAGATCGCGAGGGTGCGTCAGGCGTCCCCACGACATGTCGGTGATGTGCAGCAGGCCGTCAATTCCGCCCATATCCACGAATGCGCCGTACTCGGTCAGGTTCTTGACGATGCCGGTAAGGACGCTACCTTCTTCCAGGTGCTCGAGCGTTTTGCCGCGCTTTGCATTCTGCTCTTCTTCCAGAAGCTGCTTGCGCGAGACCACGATGTTGCCGCGCTTCTTGTTGAGCTTGATGATGGCGACTTCCATCGTCTGGCCCTTCATGCCATCCAGATTCCGGATGGGACGCAGGTCCACTTGCGAGCCCGGCAGAAAGGCGCGCGCGCCCTGAATGTCGAGAGTCAGGCCGCCCTTGATGCGCTCCACGACGATACCTTTAATCGGCTTCTTGTCGTTGTAAGCGCGCTCAATCTCGTCCCACGAGCGCAGCCGCTGTGCCTTCAGGTGCGAGAGGTTAACGTAGCCCTCTTCGGTTTGGCCCTTCTCCCGCAATACGTCAATCTCGGCGCCGGGCTGGAACTTTGGATTGCCCTCGTGATCGAGAATTTCCGCGATCGGCAACATGCCTTCGGATTTCGCCCCGATATCGACCACGACGTGGGTCGCGGTCAGTTTCACGACCGTGCCCTTGATGACGTGGTCGTCGCCCACCGATTCCTCGGTTTCCGTCTCAAAGCTCTGGAGGGCGGCGGCAAAGTCATCGCTGGCGGCCGCGACATTCTCGTGAGTTTCAGAAGTGGGGTCTTTAGGAGCTTCGCTTCCAGGAACGTCGTTTTCAGCAATGTCGTTTTCAGGAACGCCGTTTTCAGGAACGTCAGGGGCGGAAGCCAGTGGCTCCGCGGAAGAGGGTTGTGCTTGCTCGGGAGCGTCTACTACGGCCGAGCCGCCGGTGTGGGAGTCGTTGGAAGATGTCATGGTTTCAATAGTGGATTCAGGATTGCGGACGGTGGTGTCGTCGAACAAGTTCATAGCCTCTGTGTCGGCGCGCGTTTGTGCGCGACATGCGGGACGTGGCGTTGCCGACTGCTGGCGTGGTCTTTAGGTTGCGTTGAGGCCGACCTGGCGGACGACCCTAGGACAATTCCAGCTGGTTCGAAATCACGTCCAACAGGGACTCTTTGACTATAGCAACCGCGTAGGAACAGTGTCAAACGCGAAACGGGGCGGGCGGATACCATGAGCGTCCCCGCTTTGTCCACAATAGAAATGTCCCTGGAAATTCACCGCCGAGACGCCGAGTGTGCCGAGACGAGATGAGGGTTACCACAAAGGTCATAGGGGAAACGAAGAACTTGAAAGCATCGGTTAGAGAGCCCAAGAAGAACTCCTCCGCGACCTCGGCGTCTCGGCGGTAAAGATCTATCGGCTGTACCGATTCCGCTTCTTGTCCTCGTGGCGTTCGATGCCCAATTGGATCAGCCGATCGATCAACTCGGGGTACGGCACTCCCGTCGCCGCCCACAGCTTCGGATACATGCTGATCGCGGTGAAGCCCGGCATGGTGTTGATTTCATTGACGAAAATCCTGCGGGATTTGGGGTCCATCAGAAAATCGACGCGCGCCAGNNCGAGCCTTCCGCCAGATACTTTGCGTCGTAGTCGTAGAACTCCTTGCAGGGAACGATTTCTCCGGCAACCGATGCTTTGGGATCGTCGTTGCCGAGCACCGCGCATTCGATCTCGCGCGCCTTGTTCTTCTTTCCGCCAACGCCTTCTTCAATCACGATCTTGCGGTCGAACTTTGCCGCTTCCGCGATGGCCGGGCCGAGTTCCTTGCGATCGTGCGCCTTCGAGATTCCCACCGACGACCCCAGGTTTGCCGGCTTCACGAAGACCGGATATTTCAGCTTGCTCTCCACCAGCTTTTCTACTTTTCTGGGCTCGCGCTCGAATTGGCCGCGCAGCACGGTCGCGTGATTCACGATGGGCAATCCCGCCGCGCGGAACAAAGACTTCATAACGTCCTTATCCATGCCCGCGGAGGAGCCGAGCACGCCGGCGCCGACGTAGGCGATGTCGGCCAGCTCGAGCAGACCCTGAATCGTCCCGTCTTCGCCGAAGGTTCCGTGGAGCACGGGGAAGATAACATCCACGTTAATGGCGCGATCGGCGGCGCGCCGCAGATTCGCGTTGGTCTGGAAAGGCGCCAGTCCAGCGCCGCGCCGCGACGGCTCCGGAGGCACCACCACCGACTCGCCCGTGGCCAGCAACGCTGCCCCCAGAGTAGCCTCCGGATCGCCCGCGCGAAGTTGCGTAGCTGGTGTGGAGCGGACACTCATGTCCGCTTGCTCTTCGTCCCTGCCTTTCAGCAATCTCTCCGCATGTTCCGCGGTGAGCCATCGACCGTCTTTCGTGATGCCGATCGGAACCACCTCATATTTTGTTTTATCGATTGCGTTCAGAACGGACGCCGCCGACAGCAACGACACTTCATGCTCGCCGCTGCGTCCGCCAAAGAGGATGCCAACCCGAAGTTTCGCCATGACATTTCAGTCTGGCTCTCGGCGTGTTTTCCGTCAATCGCAGCTTTGGTTCCAGCCGCTCGTATCTCACCGCCGAGACGGAGAGGTCGCGGGGGAATTGTTTTGGGAGCTTGTGGCGAAAGCTGGGTCGCGCTACCAGCTCAATCCGGGTTCCTCCGCGCCAGCGACGTATCCACTGGTTCGCGCCGCGATTCATTGAGTTGACCCTCGATGTGCCTCTGGATGCGCTCCCACTCCGAGCGCAGCGTCATTTCCTTAATGGCGAACTTGGATTCGTGCCGAGCATCGTCCACGCGCACCGCCAATTCTTTGTTCTGGAAGCGGAAATCGATGACTTCCGCGAGTGGCACTAGTTGATTCGACGACTTGCCCACGATCACAAACACAACCTTATCGGTCATCAGGACGTATTCCGGGCAGCCTCCCTCATTCCCTGAAGCTTGCGGCGGCCCGAACGTGGTCATGAAGCCACGGTGCGTGAGCGCGCAGTCGCCCATGTGCATTCGAATCACGGTTCCGTGTTGATAGATACCGAGCGGCGCGGCCAAAGCAACGGAAATGCTGGTCAATACAAGGGCCAGTCGCAATGTGAATTTCATAAGTCTCCAATCGGCAGCCTTAATCAACGAAGGCTGGGTTCATAGTAGTAACCGTTTCGGCTATGGAATGTGAGGTTGAGGTTGTGGGTTGGCATAAGGCAAAGAGAATGAAATCCAGCCTGGTGGCTGGGCAGATCGTAGGTCACCACGTAGGAGGCGCGCAGATCCTCGAGCACCGCGCTCATTACGTTTGCGACTCCGTCTTGCAGGGAAAAATACCGCCCTCCGCTCGCATCCGACACTTGCCGCAGGAACATGCTGCCCGCCGACGGATTCGCCGGCTTCCCCGTATCCACGGAGTAAACCAGGGCGCCACCGGCCACCACCGCGTCCAGCGCCTCGCGTGCAGAGTGCAGACTGATGGTGTCGTTGCCGTCCGAGAACAAAATCAGTACCGGCCTCGCCCCGGCGCGGCGATGATGCGAGATAAAGTCGGATGCAAAGATCAAAGCGTCGAGCAGCGGCGTAGCGCCGCCGCTCTTCACCGTGAGGAGGCTACTCACGGAGCCGGAAGCGCGGCAACCGCTCGCGCACAGGATGGCAGGCCGGATTTCACCCGACGCCGCTCCGGACGCCGCTCCGGATGTTCCTCCGGACGTCCCTCCGGATTCCGCTCCAAAATACAGAACGGCGACGTTGTCATCGGCGATCGACTGCTCCCGCGCAACCAGTTGCTCCACCTCGCGAATGGCGACTCGAAGGCGCGGCGCTACCGATTCGCTCAGGTCGACCAGCGCAACCACGTCGAGCGAGGTTTCATCGGCAGCGGTGAAGCTCCGGAAATTGCGAATCACAAGGCCGTTGTCCACCACCGCAAAGTCCGACTTGGTCAAGGCCGCGACCGGACGATTGTTTTCGTCGGTGGCGAAGAATGTAACTTGGACTTGCGAGACGATGCTGCGGTACGTAGGCAGGGTTGAGGAATCGTTCGTTTTTTCGTCCGCCGCAGCGTAGGTCAAGACAGCGTCCGTCAAAACAAAGAGCGCCAACAGTACCGACCGAATGTGTCCACGCGTTAACATCGCTGCCTGTTCTAGTTCATCGGCGAACGTCGGGGCACTCCCCAATTACCGAAGTTACTTTTGGAGGTGACCAGAGGGTGCGGTCGCCCCCAATAAGCCAGCCAAGGAGAAGAAGCGAAGTCCTTGAAGATCTCCGCTCGCCTTCCCATCGGCGACCGGGACCACATTGCCAAGCTTGCCTCCAAAATTTTGTAGTACTGGGGTCCGGTTACGAAGCGGCAAGAGATAGTGTTGTCAGCCGAGCCCACTCCCAGAAAAGCAAGTCCCTTGATCGCTTCCTGTCGACAGATATAAATCTTCCCAGCGGATTGCCTTGACACCACGATGAAAACGGATGTAAATTATCGCGACTTCGAAGACCGGTGCCCGGCCCCTTCCCCATGGCACTCGGACCCAGAGGCTCTCATCGAGGAAATCTAAGAACGGGACCACAGGCTGGATACAGTTGCCTAGTTGCGGTTGTTTCCCGTTGATGGATGAGGATAGGGCTTAGAATCTCACAGGAGTGTCTATGAATTCGAACATCCGAGGAAAGAACGTCCTGCCGAAATGGTCCGTATTGCTGGTTCTCCTTACGGTAACCGCAGTTGCTTCAGCGCAACACAACAAGCCAAGTGCGCCTGCTGCCCCATCGCACGCATCTGCGCCCCACGCAGCCGCGCCCCATGCCTCCGCTCCGGCGCATTCCGCCCCAGCGCAGCACCCCGGCGGCGCGGGCGCGAATAACCGCGGACCCGGTGGCGCGAACGCTAACAATCGCGGCCCGGCAGGCGCGAACAAAGGTGGCGCGGCGGGCGCGAATAACCGCGGACCTGGTGGCGCGAACGCTAACAATCGCGGCGCGGCAGGCGCGAACAAGGGTGGCGCGGCGGGCGCGAACAACCGCGGACCTGGTGGCGCGAACGCTAACAATCGCGGCGCGGCAGGCGCGAACAAAGGTGGCGCGGCAGGCACGAACAACCGCGGCGCGGCGGGCACGAACAACCGCGGTGGGGCGAACAACGCCAACAACCGCGGAGGCGCAAGCGCGAACAATCGTGGAAACGCTGGAGCCAACGCCAACCGGCATCAGCCCGCGGGAAGCAAGACGGTTTCCCTGAAGAGCGGTGGGAGCGCGACTTTCCGCAAGGATGGCCAGGTGCGCACGATCCACACCAAGAGTGGGATGACGATCAATCACGGGGCGCGTGGCGGCCGGCATATTGAGAGCATGCACAACGGGCGCCGGGTGGTGAGCTACGGACGACACGGGGGATACAGCCAGCGCGCCTACTATCGCCATGGCGGACGGGAGTATTCCCAGCGAACCTACTATAGAGGCGGACACTACTACGCGTATGGGTACCGCAACTACTACTATGGAGGCCGTCCATATTACGGTTACGCGCCCTCCTTCTACTATGGTCCCGCATACTACGGATGGGCTTACAATCCGTGGCCGGCACCGGTTGCTTACGGATGGGGTTGGGGCGGGGCACCGTGGTATGGCTACTACGGTCCTTACTTCGCGCCGTATCCGGTGTATCCGACGGCTGCATTTTGGCTGACGGATTACTTGATTGCGGCGAACTTGCAAGCGGCTTATGCGGCGCAGCAGGAGGCGGCTGCCGGAGGCGACAACGGGGAACTGATGCCTCTGCAGCTGGGGCCGGAGTCGTCGGATATGATCGCTTCGTTGTGGACGACCGATCCGCTGATTGCCGCGAACCTCGAGGCGGCCTATGGCCAATACATGTTAGGCGCAGCAGCACCGGCGGCAAAGGGCAATGCAACGGGACTCAGTGCTGATGTGAAGAAGGAGCTCGCCGACGAGATGAAGAACGAGATCGCGGCGGAAAAGGATGCGGCCGCAAACGGTCAGAAGGATGCTCCGAGCGGGGACCAGGTGCCGGCGGCGCTCGATCCCAAGATTCGCATCTTCGTAGTCTCCACCGACGAGGATCTGACCACGTCGGATAGCGTGGAGTGCTCGCTTACTCCTGGCGATGTGGTCTACCGTACCGGCGACAAACCGGACGATGACAACATGGTCGACGCAACCGTAAAGAGCAGCAAGAAGGATGAGTGTGCGGTCGGCGCCACCGTAGGAGTGCCCGTCGATGACCTGCAGGAGATGCACAATCAACTGCGGATCCAGATGGATGCCGGACTGAAGGAGTTGGCCGACAAGCAGGGGAAGAACGGATTACCGGCAGCCCCCGACACCAAGACGCAGGCTGGGGAAGTCCCCGCACCATCGCCGGATACGAGCGTAGGAAGCGACTTGAAAGCGCAACAACAAGAAGCTGATCAGGCGGAGGCGGAAGCCAAGCAGCCACAGTAAAGTCGGCACGCTGAATCGTTGGACCCGGGAACGTCGTGTAAGGAACGCGACGTTTCCGGCTTCTTCTAACGGAATGGAGAGCCACCGAGGACGCTCCTGCCCACTCGGGAATCGGAGGAGCAGACTTACAGGGGGAAGGTTGAAATGCAGCAGAGAATCGAGATGATTGTCTTGGTTGTCGCTTTGATTGTTGTCGGGATCGCGCCCGGCATTGTGGTCGCGCAGGTTTCACTCGAAGACCAGCTCAAAGCGCAATATACGCTGGTAAAGATGGGTGCCGACTCAAGTGGAGCTGCCGTAGTGGAGGCGGGCACCATCCTGGTCGNNACCACCCAGTTTTTCCAGAAGGACACAAAAGTCTATCCCGCCAGGCTCGCCGTCAGTTTGGAGAAAGACCAGGTGGTCATCGGCATCATCGCCTGCGATTCCTGTAACAACACCGATCCGAAGACGTTCTACAAGGCCGACGTTGTTTTTCAGTTCCCCAAGGGAACGTTGGCGAATACCAGCCCCTCCCAGGTGGAAGACACAATCGCCGGACTGCTTGCCATCGATGACAGTGGCGGCGACCAGGGCGGACAGCAGGGCGGCAATGGCAATGGTAATAGCAATGACCAGCAAGGCGGCAATCAGCAAGGTGGCAGTGGAGGACAAGCGCAACAACAAGCGCCCCCGCCCGAACCCCAGCAGATTGAAAAAGGTCAGACCCCCGATCAAGTGAAAGCCGCGCTCGGAACGCCAGACAAGATCGTCAATCTGGGTTCAAAGCAGATCTATGTTTACAAGGATCTCAAAGTTACGTTTCTCAACGGAAAAGTATCCGACGTGCAGTGAGCGGAGAGACCTGCTGGACGCTTGATGAACCTGTCATCCCCTTAATGAGCTTAAAGGCGTTAGCAGCCGCTATAGGATCTTCTTCCCAAACGCCGAGAGCGCCAGCTCGACGGCCAAGTCGGCGGTCTGATTGCGCTCGTCGATGACGGGATTTACTTCCACGATTTCAAAACTCAACATGCGTCCGTGGTCGGCGATGATTTCCATGGCAAGGTGCGCCTCGCGATAGGTGGCGCCGCCCCAGACCGGAGTGCCCACTCCGGGCGCGTCTTCGGGATCGATCCAGTCCATGTCGAGCGAGACGTGATAGCCGGCGGTGCCGTGTCCAGCCATGCGGAGAGCTTCCTCCATGACGGCGCGCATGCCGCGTTCGTCGATATCGCGCATGGTGAAGACTTGGACTCCGGATTGGCGTATGTGTTCTTTTTCGAAGTGGTCAACATCGCGGATGCCGACGAGCACGCAATTTTCCGGACGCACTTTGGGCGAGAAGTCGTAGATCCTGCCCAGTTCGACGGGAGGAAGGCCCATGAGCGAGGCGAGCGGCATGCCGTGGACGTTGCCGCTGGGCGAAGAGTCGGGAGTGTTCATGTCGGTGTGGGCGTCGATCCAGAGCAGTCCGATCTTCTGGTTCTTGCGGCGGTAGAACTCGGCCACCCCTGAGACCGTGCCGGCGGCTACAGAATGATCGCCGCCAAGGACGAGAGGAACTTTGCCGGCTTCGAGCGTCTTCAAAACCAGGTCGGCACTCTTGGTGCAGGTGGCAGTGATTTCCTTGAGGTATTTGGAATTGGCGGCGCCTGCTTTTTTCTGCTCGGGGATGGCGACGGCGATGTTGCCGGCGTCTTCGACGATGTGGCCGATAGCCTCGAGGGGGCTTCGAGTCCGGCAACGCGAACGGCGGAAGGCCCCATGTCAACGCCGCGGCGCGATTGGCCAAGATCAAGAGGAACGCCAATCACGCGGATGTGGCGCGGGGTGATGCTGGTGAACGTTCTGCTTCGTTGAGGCATAGTGAGTTCTCAGTCGTCAGTTGTCAGTTAGCCCAGTTCGCAGTATCGATGGTTGACTGAGAACTGATAACTGCTCTACGGGTACAGCCGATGCAGCATGCGCGGGAAGGGAATCGTCTCGCGCACGTGCTCCAGGCCGCAGATCCAGGCTACGGCGCGCTCGATGCCCATGCCGAAGCCGGAGTGCGGGACGCTGCCGTATTTGCGGAGATCAAGATACCACTTGAAGGCCTCTTCGGGCAGATTGTGTTCGTGAATGCGCTGCAGGAGCAAGTCGTGAGAGGCCATGCGCTGCGATCCCCCGATGATTTCGCCGTATCCTTCGGGGGCGAGGACATCGACGCAGAGAGCAAGTTCAGGGCGCTGCGGATCGGGCTCCATGTAAAATGCTTTCACGCTGGCCGGGTAGCGATGGACCATGACGGGCCGGTCGTACAACGATGAAAGATAAGTTTCGTCGGGCGACCCGAGATCTCCGCCCCACTCGAATTTATTTTCGAGCACGCCCTGCGAGTGGCCTTCCTGCAACTTGCTGACGGCTTCGTCGTAGGTGATGCGCGGGAAGGGCGCCTCGATTTTATCGAGCTTCGCAAGGTCGCGGCCGATGGTTTGCAAGTCGGGCCGGCGGCGCTCTAGACATCGTTTAACCAAAAAGGTCAGCAAGCCCTCGGCGAGTTCCATCAAGTCGTCGAGCGTGCCGTAGGCGACTTCCGGTTCGACCATCCAGAATTCGGTGAGGTGGCGGCGGGTCTTCGATTTTTCCGCGCGGAAAGTTGGGCCGAACGAATAGACCTTGCCGAGCGCCATCGCAGTGGCTTCGATGTAGAGCTGGCCGGACTGCGTTAGGTAGGCTTGCTCTTCGAAATAGTCGACGGGGAAGAGCGTGGAGGTCCCTTCGCAGGCGGCGGGCGTAAGGATGGGCGGATCGGTGAGCGTGAAACCGTTCGTGTCAAAGAAATCGCGGGCGGCACGAATGATTTCCGCGCGCACACGCAGAATGGAGGCCTGGCGCTGCGAGCGCAGCCAAAGATGGCGGTGCTCCATCAAGAAGTCGACGCCGTGCTCTTTGGGAGTGATGGGATAAGGAGTCGCCTCGGGCACCCGCTGCACGACTTGGACGTTCGAGACGTCGAGCTCATAGCCGCCAGGGGCGCGCTTGTCGGCGCGAACCTTGCCTTCGACGATGACGCTCGATTCCTGGGTGAGCCCTTTGATGGCGTCGAAGACTTCGGGCGGAACCGCGTTCTTCGGGACTACTCCCTGGATGACGCCGCTTCCGTCGCGAAATTGAGGGAAGAGGAGCTTGCCGCTTTCGCGCAGGTTGTAAAGCCATCCGCGGATGGTGACGGACTGGCCTTCGTGGGCGCCGATTTGTGCGATGGTGCTGATGGGTGAGGACATAAACTTTCGTTGCGTACGCCATGCAACTTGCGGAAGTTAGAAGTTAGAAGTTAGAAGTCAGATTGCAGAAGTAAAACCGATGCGGTTGGCGCTGGAGATTAACTTCTTCAATCTGACTTCTGACCTTTGACTTACCTTTACGAGTCTTCCAGCTTTTTGAAGGTTGTGGTCACTTCTACGCTGGGGTTCTTCTTCTCTTCGCCGTCGATTTCGAGCAACAGGGGCGGCTTTTGCGGTGCGGTGCGCAGCAATTCCATGGTCTCGTTCCAGTCGATCGATCCGCTGCCCGGCCAGAGGTGTGAGTCTTTATCTTTATTGTTGTCGTGCACGTGGGTCGAGCAGATGTGGTTCTTCAGGATGGCGAAGCCTTCGGGAATTCCTTCCATCATGTGGGAGTGACCGCAATCGAAGCACACGCCGATGTCGTCGAAATGCATGGTCCTGATGAACTCGACCAAACGTTCAGGCGTGGACAATTCGTTGGGAATATTTTCCAGCAGCACGCGGACGCCGAGCGGCTTGGCGAAAGCGCGCAGGTGCTCGACCGAGGTCATGGCGTTTTCGAATTTCTTGTCGTCGAAGGTGTCATTGGGATTGCCGATGTGCTGCACGAGGAAGCGGAACGGAATATGCTCGGCGATTTCAATGGCGCGTTTGATCTCGTCCATGGCATCGATGCGGCCGGCGCGGTCGGTGGAGGCGATGTTCACTGGCGGCCCGCCGGTGCGTCCCCACTCGTAGTCGGAATACAAAGGCGCGTGCACGGAGTGGAGCGGAATGCCGGTGGAACGGAACCAGTCGGCGATTTCGCGGACATGCTGCTTGCGGTTGGCGTAGTCGAAATGCTGGCGGGCGGCGAAGATTTCAATCGCCTGGGCTCCCGCCTTGACGAGCTCGTCGAGCAAGCCCGGATGGAGCCGTTCCTTGACATAGACGTACGTCGATACCGCCCTCAGCATCAGTAGCCTACCGCCTTCCCATTGTTGCGTCCGTCGCTCGCGCCGAGGCGCTCGCCGGTTTTGGGGTCAATCATGATGCACTCGCCGTCTCCCCAGAAATGCCGGACGTTTAGTTTGTAGCCTTTCGAACGCAGAACATTCATTGTATCGGGAGAGAGGCGGTCCTCGATGAAAATCTCATCAGGGAGCCACTGATGATGAAACCGGGGCGCGTTGACTGCTTCCGCAATATCAAGCGAGAAATCCACCACGCCGATGAGGATATTGGCGACGGTGGTGATGATGGTGGGGCCGCCGGGCGAGCCGAGAACCAGAACCAGCTTGCCGTCTTTGAGCACGATAGTGGGCGTCATGGCCGAGAGCGGCCGCTTGCCCGGGCCGATGGCGTTGGCCGGGCCCTGGATCAGTCCGTAAGCGTTGGGGACGCCTTGTTTGGCGGCGAAGTCGTCCATTTCGTCGTTGAGCAGGAAGCCCAGACCTTCGGCGGTGACGCGGGAGCCGAAAGAGTCGTTGAGCGTCGTTGTGACCGAAACGGCGTTGCCTTCGGCATCGACCACGGAATAATGAGTGGTGTTCTCAGGCTCGCGAATGGCGACCGTCCGGGACTGGGCAACGCGCTCCAGTTCAGCGAAGGCCGGACGTTTTAGATCTTTGCTCACGCTGGCGTAGCTCGGGTCGATGGAGTCGCGCCACCCGGCGGCGTATTTCTTGTCGATGAGCTGCGCCACGGGAACTTTGGCGAAGTCGGGATCCCCCAGGAAGTCGGTGCGATCGTAAAAGGCCCGGCGGAACGCTTCGGCTTCGAGGTGAATCGCATCACCGGAGCGGTTACCGAGTTTCGCGAGGTCGAAGCCTTCCAGGATGTTGAGAATTTCGATGAGCGCGACTCCGCCGGAAGATGGCGGCGGAGCGCTGATGATGTCGTATCCGCGATAGGAGCCGCGAATGGGCTCGCGCTCCTTGACTTCATAGGCGGCGAGGTCGGCGGCGGTGACCAGGCCTCCGCCTTTGTGGATAGCCGCAGCCAGTTCGCGGGCCATGGCGCCGCGGTAAAAGTCGTCGGGATTCTTGGCGATGCGTTCGAGCGTGCGGGCAAGTTCGGGCTGCCTCAGTAGCTCGCCGGGCTGGTAGTAGTTTCCGTCACGCTGGAAAATGCGTTTCGATTCCGGAAACTGAGCGAGGTACTCATCTCGTTTCAGATCTTGCGTGTCTTCATAGGCCAGCGGAAAGCCATCGCGGGCGAGCTTGATGGCCGGAGCGATTACTTTTTCCAGCGACAGCTTGCCGTATTTCTTCTCCGCGTAGACCAGGCCGGCAACCGAGCCGGGGACGCCTACGGACCTGTACCCCACGACGCTGGAATCCTTGTTGGAGTCTGGGAGGACGTTGCCCTGCGCGTCCAGATACATGTTTTCGGTGGCCGCGGCAGGCGCCTTTTCCCGGAAGTCGATGAAATGAGTTTCGCCGTTGGCATTGCGCAGAAGAAGGAAGCCGCCTCCGCCGAGGTTTCCGGCTTGGGGATGAACGACGGCGAGCGCGAAGCCGGTGGCGACGGCGGCATCGACGGCATTGCCTCCAGATTGCAACATCTCAACCCCGGCGCGCGAGGCGAGCTCGTGGACGCTGGTGACGATGGCGTGTGGAGCGTGCGTCGGGCGCAGAGGCGCGGCCGCGACGGTCGAGGCGAGTAGAGCGCACAGGCAGCAGAGGATCAGTAGAGCACGTTGAATGCGCATGGATTGGGTGAAGTACGAGGCTAGCTTAGCGAGTTACGGGAGTCAAACCGGGTCACCGCCGAGGCACGGAGGGCGCGAAGAAAGGCAAAGGCTTTAACCACGGGGTACACGGAGGAACACGGGGGAAAGCCTTCACCTTTTGCGGTGACTGCTGGGCGGCTTCCCGCTCGCGGATTTCTTCTTGGGCGCTTTTGCCACGACCAGGCCGTACGACTGGCGAATGAGGGCCTCGAGTTCGCTGGCGGGCAGGACGTTGGAGTTTTCGAGAAGAATCCACTTATAGCGGCCGACATAAGGGGCTGCCGCGATGCCTTCGATTTCGAGCAGGTCGTGGAATTGTTCCGGAGCGCATTTGAGGGTGATAGGGGCGAGGCTGCCTTCGGAGAGATCCACGATTGCGAATATCTTGCCGCGCACTTTGAAGCAGAGGTTTTCACCCCACTGAAGCTTTTCGGTCGTGTCGGAGAGAGAGAGGCAGAGTCTGCGAATCCAGTCGACGTCGGGCATGTGGGAGATGATAGCGCGAGGTGCCGCTCCAACTAGAGAGTGCGTGTTTCGCCTGGGGTGGAAAGCAACGCAGCCGTTCTCGATGCGGTGCAAGCGGGCGGGCGCCCCGGCGCCACTTATAGATCAACTGCCCAGTTTACGGGAGGACGCAGGTCCTCGACTTGAGCAAACGCCTTATCCCGGGTAACGAGGGTTGCGTTGGCACTGATGGCATGCGCTGCGATTAGCATATCCAGATTGCCCAGGGTTTTTCCGGCCCGCTCCAGCTTGGCCCGCAAGTCTCCATAGATGAGAGCTTCCTCGCTGGTCCAAGGAAGAATTCGTAACCTATCGAACAAGATATTCAGCGCCGCTTGCCGCACCGGTCCTGGAGCCTGTTTGGCTGTCCCATAACGAAGTTCCGCTTCGGTAATAACCGAGATGCACGCTGTTTCCTCTCCTTTAAGGCTATCCAATTTCGCCCTGGCCGCAGGCGATTTCCCACGGACAACGTAGCTCACGGTGTTGGTATCGAGCATCCAGATTCGAGTCACAAATCGTCCCGCTTTTGAGGCGGTTCCTGATCTCGATCGTCCAGAAAATCGTCAGGAAACCCGGCTTCGTCAAGAGCCTTAAAGATTTCTTTCCAGGTTTTCACCGGAGACTCCGAAAGAATCAGATCTCCACTCTGCGGGTCGCGGCGCACGTAGACCTCGTCGGTCGTGAAGCGGAACTCGGCGGGAATCCGTACAGCCTGACTCCTGCCGCTATAGAAGACTTTTGCTTTAGAAATCGGCGTCATGGCGATTTGCCTCTGCTATATATCATGCTATGTAGCAAAGGGGATTGCAAGTACGTTTTGCTCACAGGCTCGACAAGGGCACGCGGACAAGAGTGCCCGCGCCACACAAGCAACTACACCTGGTCCCTGGCTTCTCCCAACACTACCGATACTTCCAGCTGCTTCTTGCCGCGGAAAATAGTTACTTTCACCGTGTCACCGGCCCGGTGCTTGTTCATGACCTGGGCGAGGATTTGCTGGCTGTCGACTTTTTCTCCGTCGATGGCGACGATTAAATCTCCACCAATCATGATGGGAATGTTGCCGAGATAAGCGCGTTCGCTTCCGCCGAGCAATCCGGCGCGATCGGCGGAGCCGCCGGGAACGGCTTGCACGATGAGCAGTCCGTAGTCGGCGGCCAGACTCAGTTCCCCAGCAATTTCCGGATCGATCGGAATGGTGCGGACGCCGAGTGCGGGACGGCGCACGCGGCCGAGCGTGACCAGATCATTGAGCACCGCTTTGGCGGTGTTGATGGGGATGGCGAAGCCGATGCCGGCGCTTTGTCCGACGCTGGAGGCGATCATTGTATTAATGCCGATGACTTCACCGTGCCAATTGAGAAGCGGGCCTCCGGAGTTGCCGGGGTTGATGGCGGCGTCGGTCTGGATGGCTTCTTCGATGACCATGCCGTCGGGCTCCTGCACCTGGCGGATCGAACTGACGATGCCCCGGGTCAGCGTGCCCGCGAGGCCGAAGGGATTGCCGATGGCGTAGACTTTCTGGCCGACTTGCAGATTGGTCGAGTCGCCTAGCGTCATGGG
The DNA here is from genome assembly GCA_003132325.1 of Acidobacteriaceae bacterium. Taxonomy (GTDB): domain Bacteria; phylum Acidobacteriota; class Terriglobia; order Terriglobales; family Acidobacteriaceae; genus Acidiflorens. The sequence continues at coordinate 5,159 of PKXK01000134.1, read as the reverse complement.
CTGGAGATCGGTGGCTTTGATCTGGATCACGGCTAAGTCATGCGCGCGGTCGCTGCCGACGATGGTGGCTTTATATTTCTTGCGGTTGTGGAGCGTGACCCAGACCTCGCGTGCATCGGCGATGACGTGATAGTTGGTGAGGATGTGTCCTTCTTTGTCGATGACGAAGCCCGAGCCCTGGCCCTCCTGCGGCACCAGCCCGTAGAAGAAGTCGAAGGTCATGACGCGCGAGGTGATGTTGACGACGGCTCCAATGTTCTTGTGGTAGACCTCGATGTTGTTCTTCTCTTCGGCGTCGAACGCTTCGCTGCCGGCGGCTTCGGTGATTTCAACGTGCTGCGGACGGCTGATCCAGTTGGCGGGATGGAGACGTCCGTTGCGATAGGTGGTGAAGTAGAAGAAAGCGGACGCCAGAACAATCGCAAAAACAAAAGGACGCAAGAATCTCATCGTGGTTACTCCCTGAAAGCCTGCAACTTGAATTCTAGCGAAAAGTGGAATTTACCGCAGAGGGCGCTGAGTACGCTGAGAAAATTCCTAACCACAGAGGCCACAGGGTGACACAGGGGGAAGCCCAGTTACAAAAAAGCTCTGCGCGCTCAGCGTTCTCTGCGGTTCAGCGGTTTGCTCTGCCCCAGCCGCCGCCGCCAGGCGATTCGATTCGCACTCTTTCCCCGGAACGCAGGCGAACGCTAGTCTTGCCGGGGATTTCCTCTTCAGAACCGTCGCGCCGGACGATCAGGGTGCGGCCGGCACTGCCGTCCGCTCCTCCGGCCAGGCCGTAGGGTCCGCGAGAACGGCGGTCGGCGAGCAGAGTGACCTGGGCGTCGGTTAAAACTTCGATTTCACGCACGATTCCATCGCCACCGGCATGGAGGCCCGCGCCTCCACTTTGGGAGCGAAAAGAATATTGCCGCAGGCGCACCGGGTACGCGTATTCGAGGGCCTCGGCGGGAGTGTTCAGGGAGTTGGTCATGTGGGTGTGAACGCCCGAGACCCCATCTTTCGTGGGGCGCGCGCCCATGCCCCCGGCGATGGTCTCGTAATAAGCGAAGGGCTGCTGGGAGCGCGGGTCATTCCTCAGAGAATCAGTGCTTCGTGAATCGATGCCGCCGATGGTGAGGTTGTTCATGGTGCCGGCGGCGGCGGCCGGGATGCGGTCGGGAATCGCCTGCGCCAGCGCTTTCAACAGCACGTCGACAATCCGCTGCGAAGTTTCCACATTGCCGCCAGCAACGGCCGCGGGAGGCCTGGCGTTGACGACGGTTCCCGATGGAGCGATGACGCGGATGGGACGCATCAGGCCGGAGGTCGCGGGCACGTCTTCGCGGAGCAGGCAGCGGAAGACATAGAAGCAAGCCGAGTAGGTGATGGCCTCGACCGCGTTGACGGCGCCTTCGACTTGCGGGTCGCTGCCGGTGAAGTCGATGGTGACGTGAGCGTGCGGCTTCTTTCTCGACGCTGAGGGAGACGCGGCAAGCCGCGTCTCTACAGGGGATTTCTTGTTGGATGAAGCCTTGACTTGGATGGTCACCGTGATGCGCACGGGTTTGTCTTCGACGCCATCGTTATCGAGAAAGTCCTCGGCCTGGTAGTGGCCAGGCGGGATTGTGCGCAGGAAGGCTCCCATCATTTCTTCGGAATAGACGAGCAGGTCGGCGGCGGCTTGTTTGGCGCGAGCGATTCCATAGCGGTCGCAGATTTCGCGGAGGCGTTGGGCTCCGGTCTGGCACGCGGCGATCTGAGCGCCGAGGTCGCCTTCGCGTTCTTCAGGTGTGCGCACGTTGTTGAGAAGCAGGGCCAACACATCGGCGACAAGCTTTCCACCGCGCATAATTTTGACGGGCGGAATGCGGAGGCCTTCCTGGTAGATTTCGCGGCAGGGTCCCATCGAGCCGGGGTAAGTTCCGCCCACATCGGCATGGTGAGCGCGGGAAGCAACATAGAAGTCGGGAGTGGTTGTGTGGGGCGGGCGCCCTCGCCCGCCGCCCTTGCCTTTGCTGATGTATACCGGCATCACCAGCGTGATGTCAGGCAGGTGCGTACCGCCGCGAAACGGATCATTGAGCATGACGACGTCGCCCGGTTGTAGCTCACATTGCGCCACAGCCGCCGCAACCGACATGGGCATGGAACCCAGATGAACCGGCATGTGATCGCCCATGGCGATGACCTGGCCGGCGGAATCGAAGACGGCGCACGAGTAGTCGCGGCGCTCCTTGATATTGGGAGAGAAGGAAGTGCGGCGCAACGCGGCTCCCATCTCCTCGGCGATGGAATGGTAAAGGTTCTTGAAAACCTCGAGTTCGACCGGGTCACGCATGTGAAAAAAGAGTGTACACCAAAACGTACAGGAGGTCAGAGGTAAGAGGTCAGATTGCAGAGGTTAACCAACATCTGCCGCACAGGGAACTGGGAAACCGAGAACTGGCTTTCCACTTCTGCAATCTGACTTCTGCAATTCTGGTTTCACCTCTGCAATCTGACCTCGAACCTCTGACCTCCGGTGCTACACTTCTCTGATTATGACTGAAGGGCGTTCGCGGATTTGGATCTGGCTCCTGGTGGGCGGCGGGCTGTTTGCGCTGTTCGTGGTGGCCGTGTTTACGCTGGTGTATCTGAGTTTTGGCGGCCAGGATGAAGCGTCGTTTTCCGGCTTCGGCTCCAAGATTGCCGTGGTCGAGCTTGACGGCGTTATTTTCTCTCCCAAGCAGATCGTCCCCCAGCTCAAGAAGTTTGCCGATGACGATTCCGTCAAGGCCATCATCATTCATGTGAATTCGCCCGGAGGCGGCGTAGCCGCGTCGGAGGAGATCTATCGCGAAGTGAAGCGGATCCGCGACGAAAAGAAGAAGCGAATCGTCGCTTCGATTGAGACCGTGGGTGCGAGCGGTGCCTATTACGTGGCATCGGCGACCAACAAGATTTATGCCGACAAGGGCAGCGTGGTGGGATCGA
>PKXK01000134.1:0-2154 GCA_003132325.1 Acidobacteriaceae bacterium | reverse complement strand
ATCGACAACATGCACACGCAGTTCATCCAGGCCGTAGCCGATGGGAGACATGCGAAAGAGGCCGACATCCGCGCCATCGCGAACGGAAAAGTCTGGACTGGCCAGCAGGCGGCGGATCTGAAACTGGTGGATCAGATCGCGGATTTCGAAGGCGCGGTGAAGGATACGGCCCAGGCGGTGAACATTTCAGGCGAGCCGACACTGGTCTACCCGCCCAAACAGAGGCGCTCGGGCCTCGATCTGTTGTTCGGCGATGTTTCCGACTATTTGCCCACCCGCGAGAAGCTGCTAGAGCAGCAGGTCGGCTTTTACTATCTGTGGAAATAGCTAGTTCCCAGTTCTCAGTTCCCAGTTCTCAGTAAGGGCTGTCGGCGCCGTTTCTGAGAACTGAGAACTGGGAACTGAGAACTTCTTTCCAGGTGCCTGCTTCCCTACTTGCATAGAACCCCTTAAATTTGAGAAGGTTATAGGCAGGCGCACGACGGACAGCGAGGCGGCAACGCCCCAAGGGAGCAAAAGGCTTATGACGAAAGCTGACCTGATCGAAGAAGTTTCCCGGCTGGCGGAACTCACCCGCAAAGACAGTGAAGTGATTGTGGACACGATCTTTGACAGCGTGGTGCGCTCGCTGCGGGTGGGCGACAAAATTGAAATCCGCGGTTTTGGCAGCTTCCGCACGCGCCAGCGCAAGCCGCGCGTGGGCCGGAACCCGAAAACCGGCGACCGCGTGGAAGTTCCGGCAAAGAAAATCCCGTTCTTCAAGCCCAGCAAGGAATTGAAAGATCTGGTGAACAACAGCGCGCCTGCGGAAGTTGTTCCCGCAGCGCCGCCCGTGCCACCCAACGCGCACTAGATAGGGCGCAGAGCCCCAAAAGGGTCCATCACCATTAATGACGGGCGGCATTGCTAGAGCGATGCGCTGACACGAAGCCAGAACGAATCCAAGGCCAAAGCTCTGGTTCCAGCAATTCCTATGAACTGGATGCGGCGCGCGCGCGTGTCGATTGCGCCAGGACTTCGAGGGTAGGGAAGGATTTCGCGACCGTGAATGTGCGCTCCGGCGGCAGCATGCCGTTGGCAATCGCTTTCACCATCATCTCAATGGCCTGACCCGCATTAGGTGGAATGAGAATAGTGGCGGTCAGCAGCTTGCCGCGCACCCACTCTTGTCCGGTGTTAGGAAGTCCATCGCAACCGAGAAACGGCATCTTCTGCCACTCCTTCCGCAGTTCGCTGCATTCCTCGAAGGCTTTGCGGGCTCCTATGGCCATGGAATCGTCTTGCGCGCAAACCGCCGCAATGTGCGCATCGCGTGAAGTGGAAAGACGGAGAAACGAGCCCACCGTTTTGTGGGCGCTGGCTTCGGTCCAATGGGCTTTGAGGACGCGAAGTTTCACGTTCTCGGACTTGGTTTCGAGCAACCCGGTGTAGCGCTGCTTGGCGGCCAAACTATCGGGGGGGCCTTGAATGCAGAGAACGATTCCGCCCGCGGGCAGCAGGGCAGCCAGTTGCTGTCCCTGGATGCGGCCGATCTCTTCGTGGTTGGAAGTAATGGTAAACGCCGGCACATGGGAACTGCGGCGGAGTTCGGAGATGTAATCGGCGTTCGAATTCAGCAGCACCACGCCAATTCCAGCGTCGGCAGCGGCACGCGCAACCTGGGGATGTGCGGTAGACCCGGCGGGTTCGAAGAGGATAGCGTCGGGCCGCGGAGCGCTCGTGGAATGGATGCCGGACAGAAGTTGCTGGCTCTGCACGATGCCATCGTTGCCGGCATAGACGATCTGAAGCTCAACCCCCAGTTTGCCGGCTGCCTGGCGCGCAGCGGAGGTCTGCTCGACCTGGTAATCGTTATCGTCGTTGGTCAGCGAAAGCAGGAAGCGCAGCTTCTTCTTCATACCATGGATGCGTCTGCGCAATCATACCCCGAGGCGGCGTGGGTCGCGTGTGACGCTGGTAACCTGCCCTCGCCGCGAATGTGTAAGATATGGAAGCGGGGCCCGTAGCTCAACGGTTAGAGCAGCAGACTCATAATCTGTTGGTTCCTGGTTCGAATCCAGGCGGGCCCACCAGGCGCCATCAATGATGGAACGCGCGTAGGCTCAATTCCCTTTGCCTTGGTCGTGAGTGTAAACGCCTTCCATGAGAATGCCG
>PKXK01000026.1 GCA_003132325.1 Acidobacteriaceae bacterium | reverse complement strand
TTATGAGATAGGTTCTAGTTTCATTCCCGCACCTCAATCCCTTGATGTAGGATCGCATGGAAAACGTGGCCGATCGATCTCTGCACCGGAAAGCTAAGGGCAGACCGAGCGGCGGCTGGTGATTCCAGCTTGCTCAGTCTGCCAGAAGTTGAACGCCTCGAACTCAGCGCGCCCCTAGAAGGTGAGCCTCAGTGCGAACTGAATCACGCGCGGGTCATGTACAGCCTCGTTCACCTTGGCCAAGGTAGATGGTGAGTTCAAATCTTGCTCGAAGGTCAAGCTGTTACCCAACATGCCTAACTGCAGGTGGTTGAAAACGTTGAAGAACTCAGCGCGGAAGTTCAGCCCGAAGCGCTCGGTCACACGGAATTGTTTGATGAGCGAAAAATCGGTGTTGACGAAGTCAGGCCCGTTGACCGGGGCGCGATTCGCGTTGCCAAGTTCCCCAGGCGGGAGCGATGGATCAGTCGTGGACACGAAAGCGCAGGGGTTGAACCATGAGCTGATGGTGTGAGTGCGATCGGCCGCCAGACCGCCAGCAGATTGCAAAACCTGGCACCTCGGGTTCGGATTCGACGGCACGATTCCGGCCTTCATCGGATCGCTGATCTGGTTTGGCCGGTTCAAACTGCTTCCATTCCACTGGAAGTTCACATCAGAGCCACTGAAGAGTCCGTTGTTGCTATCGGTGAGGAAAAGCGGAAATCCGGAAGTGATCTTCTCGATCACGGTGACTTGCCAGTTTCCGAAGGCGGCGTTGACCGGGCTGCTCCAGCCGCCGCCAAAGGTCTTCCCTTTTCCAAAGGGCAGGTCGTAAATAACGCTGGCAGTCAACTGGTGATCGAGATTGATTTGAGAGTGGGCCCAGTCGGCTTTCTGAGTTCCCGGCAGCGGCCAGTAAACGGCTCCGGGAGTAGTACCCAGGTTATCGGCCAGCCCAGAGTCATAAGTGTGGGAGTAGGTGTAACCCACTAGGGCGTAGAGGCCGTGGCGCGCGCTCTTAGTTTCGGCCTTGATCTGAAGCCCGTTGTAGGTCGCATTGCCCGCGTCATTGAAATTTCCAACCAGCGTGAATGCACCGTACGGCGCGGCGAACGGTTTTCCTCCGGGCGCGCAGCCGAGAGTGTAGCCGCTAACGACACCGCAGGCACCGGGAGAATTGAGGTTCACATTCAAACCGCTGATCAGAATGTGATGGCTGCGGGATCCGGCATAGCCAGCCGTGAGTACAAGATTGCCGGGCAGTTGTTGCTCAAGGTTGAAGTTAAACTGCTCAACTATGCCTTGCTTGAAATTGAGGTTCTGCCAAAGGCGAGTACCCTGGAACGTGTCAGGGTTGAAACTCGAAAATGGGGGTAAGGTGGGCAGGAAGGCTTGCGAAACGCCGCAGTCGTTGGCGTTAAATGGACATGGGACGCCCGGGAAATAGTTAAAATTGTCCGACTCCGCCAGGTACGGAGGGTTCATCCACAACCCCTGCGCACCCTGGTTCCAGGAGGAGTCGTGGAAGATCGCGTATCCTGCGCGGAAGGCGGTCTTTTGGCTGCCCAACACTTTCCAGGCCAGTCCGATTCGTGGCTCCACGGCGGTCTTATCGAACTGAACACCTGCAGCCCCGTCCGACTGTACGCAGGTGGTGCAGGCCGCCACCGCTGGTCCGGCGACAAGGTACTTGCCGGTAAGGAAATTGAAATTTGCCTGGCGATTGCGGGCTTCCGTGACGGGGGTCACCAAGGCCCAAGCGACGCCGAGGTTCAGGGTTAGGTTGGGCGTCACTCGCCAATCGTCCTGCACAAACGGACGGAACATTTTCCAGCGCCGGCCGGTGGTGGCCCCGAGAAAAGTCTGATCGTGAATCGCGCCGCCAACCTGGCCGACGAGAAGGTCCGCAATGCCGTCACCGGTGAAGGTGCCGCCGTTGCCCACAAGATAGAAGCCATCCTGGAAGGCGTTCGTCTCCACGTTCATCTGGTTAGCGCGGAATCCGAGTCCGACCCGGATGTCGTGCTTGCCACGGACCATGTCGAAGGAATCGTTGACTGTGAAAACATTGGTCCCGCCCTGGAACGGGGCGAATCCGCGGTCCCCTAAGGACCAGTAACCGGTTAGTATCTGGATCGAAGTCATGCCGCAGCTCATGCAATCCTTGGTGGACTGGTTCACGATGCCGGCAGGTTGCGCTCCGCACAGGCTATTCAAATCGGCGCCGAGAATGCCTAGCTTCTGCGCCTCGCAGCTACGGTCGCCGAACGAGAGAATGTGGTTGAAGATGCGGTTATAGCCGACCGTAACTTGGTTGAAGTTGTGGTCGTTGAAGATATGGGTTTCCGATATCACTGCATTGCGCCCATGGTTGCTGATGTTTTGCGTGCTGGAGAAGGCGCCCTGCTCTGCGAATCCCGGAGAGCCGCCGGGAACGAACGAGTTCGCCTGGTCGTAACTGAAGCGGGCAAAGATGGAGTCCTTGGTGGAGAAATTGTGGTCGAGGCGAATGTCGAACTTGCCTTCGTTGAGCCTCCTCACGGGAACGTTCGCGTAGTTGTACCCGCCACTGGCGTTGGGGGCGATGCTTTGGGGATAGAGGTTGATTATCGCGAGACCGACCGGGTCGGCCATTCCTCCGTTCGCCCGTGTGGCGATGGAAATTTTGTTGCAAGGCACGCCACCACTTTGGGTGCCGTCAGTGGTTGGAATTGGGTTTCCGGAACCGTCGCACTGGAATGGGGCGTTCGAATAAGGGTTGACGAGATTGGGATAACCGTCAGCATTCGCTGGGGGCGCCCCTGGCAAGAATCCAGGGCGGGCCACGCCAAATGGATCGTTGGTGAAGTCGCCGCCAAGCATGTCCTGAGTGGGGATCAGGCCCACGAAGGGGACACCTTTACGCTGCCTCTTGGCCTCATAATCCGCGAAAAAGAACGTTTTGTCTTTCTGAACGGGACCTCCAATAGCAAAGCCGAACTGGTTGAGATCGAATTTCGCCTTGGCCTTTGGGAAGCTGCTGTCAGCATCAAGGGAAGTATTGCGGAAGTACTCAAATACCGAACCGTGAAACTGGTTAGAACCCGATTTGCTTGTCACTAACACCGCGGGACCGGCGCGAGTTCCGAACTCGGCAGAGAAGTTATAGGTGAGAACCTTAAATTCCTGGATCGCGTCAATGGAAGGAAGAATTGCTATGCCGCCGGCGGTCAGTTCGTTGTTGTCGTTGCCGTCGAACAGCCAATCGGTGCTGGAGGCCCGCGATCCGCCTACGGAGAGGGAAAAAGTCCCGCGCGACGACACTTCGCTGCTGGGGCCGCCGTTGAAGAAGCTTTGGGTGCTAGTCTCCTGCGTCGCGCCGGGCGTGAGCGTTGCCAACTGGACAAAGTCGCGGCCGTTCAACGGGAGGTCGGCGACTTGCTCGGCGGTGATCACCTGGCCGAGGGTCGGGTTCGTGGTCTCCACGGCTACTTCGGTGGCGCTGACCTCTACGGACTGGCTGACCGACGCGGGGTTGAGCGAGAAATCGATCTCGCGCTGTTCGTCGACCTGCAGACGAATGTCTTTCTGCTCGGTGGTCTGGAAGCCCTGCGACTCCACTCGGATGGTGTAGAACGCCACCGGCAGCAGCGGTGCAAGGTAGTGACCGGACCCGTCAGTCTTCACTTCGCGCGTGAGGCCGGTGCCCTGCGAGGTGATTTTCACCGCTGCTCCGGCGATTACCGAGCCGGTCTTGTCGGCAACCGTTCCGGAAAGAACGCCGTTCGCCTGGCCGTACATAAGTGAACAAAGGGAGAACACGGAACCCAGAACTGCTACCAGCAGCGCTTTTCTTTTCAGCATCTCTTTCCCTTTGGCGACCACTTACGGAGCAGCGGAGATTACTCGCGGCTGAGACGTGGAACGCCTTTCAGAACAATGGGTCATCTAAATAGATTGCATTTGCAAAGTCAAGAGTTTTTGTGCCGCTCTGCGAATGTCTGCCGGCTCGGTTGGATATTCAATCTTTCATACTGCCTATGCTTTAACGGATCTTTTTGCCAGCCCTCGTTGTCGATGTCGACGAAGCGCGTGCCCCATCCCATGTGTTGTAGAGACGGGGCTTGTCCCGTCTCCTTTGGACGCGGTGGGAGACGCGGCAAGCCGCGTCTCTACCGGAAAGCCGACGACATATTCAACCATTGGCCCTGGCCACCAGCAAGATCCCCAGACAGTAGAAGACGAACATCAGCGCGAGGTACATCCTGGCTTTGCCGGGCGCGCCTGCGAATTCTTTCCAAGCGAGCACGCCCCAGAGAGCGGCGACCATGGGCGCGGATTGTCCGATGGCGTAGGAAATTGCTACTCCAGTGAAACTGGCGGCGACCAAATTGAAAACCATGCCGATGCCCCAGATGAATCCGCCGAGCAGTCCGAGGGCGTGGCCGGAAATCGGTCCGCTGAAGTAGCCGGAGAAACTTACGGGTTCGCCGACTAGCGGGTGCTTCATGAAATAGACGTTCCAAAGCAAGCACGACAGAAGCGCGCCCAGCGTGAGGAAGACGGCAATGCTGTAGGGACCGAGGGTGTTGCCGTTGGTCATGGCTCGTGCCACGAAGGGAGCCCACAGCCCCATCAGAACGCCGGAGACGACGCAGACGACGATGCTCTTCTTTGAAACGGAGCGGCCGGCGATGGCCAGGCTGCCGTAGGCTTTTCCGTCCATGACCACGGCGACGAGGGCGCAAAGGACGCCTGCGGCGAGGAGCGCCGCATTTCCCTTGGGCTGGAGGGCATAGCTCGAAACTACACCGACGACGAGCGCGATTCCGATGGCAACTGGAAATGCGACGGCGAGTCCGGCCATGTCGATCGCGGCCACCAGCAAAAGGTTCGCCAGATTGAAGATGGCGCCTCCGACCATGGTGGAGACGATGTTGTTGGTGTCGGCGGAACGCACATTGTTCAGGAAACTGAAAGCATCGTTGCCGGTGCTTCCCATGGTAAGCGCGAGGATCAGCGAGATCAGAAAAATGCCGACGGCATAGTCCCAGTAAAACAACTCGAAGCGATATTTCTTGACGCCCTTGTAGGTGTTGGCCCAGGAGCCCCAGCAGATAGCGCTGGTAATCATCATGAACAGTGCCAGATTCAGACTATGGGGTGTGAACATCGCTTCTCCTTAGGTAAGAATCGCGCCGTAGCGTAGCCGTGCGGAGCCACCGGTGTCAAGGCCATACCGGGAATGCATCTTTCATCGTATCTGCCGTACAATCGAACGGCAAAGGACGGGACGCGGAAGAATTGGGTTCCGACGCCCAGCCCCTAAAGGGG
>PKXK01000279.1 GCA_003132325.1 Acidobacteriaceae bacterium | reverse complement strand
AAATCCGAGCTAACCTATTGATTTATAAATACATTACAAATAAGTCCTTATTCCTCAAAGACATGGCCAAACACCAACGCTAAGTCTTTGATTCCAAAAGACCCCACCAGGAGGGGTCAAACCCACCGAGTTTACTTGCCCGCTTTGCTCAGGTCTGTCTTGCTCACATTCATCAAACGTAGCGCTTGGCCAGGCTGCTTGTAGTAGTAGCGGATCTCGTCGCCCGACTTCCAGGTATCGTCGGGCAAGGCGAGATACTCGTCGGGCACGGAGAAGGTCAGAAGAAGCTTCTTCCGCCGCGAATAGATGGTCACGGTTTTCTTCTGCCGGTCAACGGCGGGAAACTTCGTTTTGGTCACGCGGGGGTCATCTCGAGAGACGTCGTTTTGCTCGTCGACTGGCTGGTAGGAAACGGTCTTGATGGTTGCGGATGCTGGATCGAAGAAGACGACCGTCCGCTTCTTGGTGTCGAACGACAGCAGCTTTCCCGCCTCCGGAGCCGGCCCGGTTTCATCTGGGTTCAAGGGCAGCGTCACCGCCACTGGCGGCAGAACGTCATACTTGGGCTGATCGGACTTTGGGGCCGAATCCAGAATCAGGGTCACAACACCCTTTTGCTTATCGAAGGCGATGGCTCGCCCCTGCTCCACCTTGCCAGTGTTGGCGCATCCCGCGGCGAACACCAGAGCCGCCAAGATTGCGAGGGTGGCCAGCGATTTTCTAGTGAATGTCATTGCGCGTGCTCCTTGGTTATACATGAACGACTCCCGGCTTCCCGGCGCGTTGGGCGCGCTCGGCGTGGACCCCCTTCAGGAACGCGATCAGGATGTAGAGTGAAATGGCCGACACTACGCCGAGGATGAGAACGGTCGCAGTCTGGTCGGTGATGGTCTTGATGGAGGGGAACATGGCCGAGAGGATCTTCATGATGACGGAGAGTTCACAGCCAATGACGGCTACGCCAAAGAAGATCCGGATGCCGTAGCCCTTGACGTACTTGGTGGCGACGGTGCCGATCTGGGCTCCAACGGCAGCGCCCAGCAACATGATCAGCGCGGCTACGATTTCGACGCGGCCCTTGTAACTGTAGGTGGCGGCTCCGTAGAGACCGGAGATGGCAACCTCAAAGAGGTCGGTGCCGACGGCCACGTGGGTGGGGACGCCAAGCAAGTAAATCAGGGCGGGCATGCGGATCAGGCCGCCGCCAATCCCGAGCACACCCGCCAGCCAGCCAGTGAAAAAGCTGATCCCGATGGGCAGCCAGAGGGAACAGCGAATGCCGGACCGCTTGAAATCGACCATGGGCGGGATATTGATTTTTTGCAGCCGCTTGTGCCACTCATGGCCAGTGGCCATGGGGTCCAGTTTCTTGCCTACGGCCAGGGCCTCGCGCTCCTTCCTCCTTCTCTTGGCGATGTCGCTGAATACCATCCAGGCGATCAGGGTGAGGAGCACAACGTAGGCCCAGCGGACGTATAGGTCGATTTTCCCGATGCGCTCCAGCCACATGATCATCTGGGCGCCGATCTCGATTCCGCCGACCGTACCCAGCACCATCGACAGCCCGAGCTTATAGTCCACGTTCCCGAACTTGGCGTGGCGCATGGTGGAAATCAGCGACTTGCCCGCCATGTGGGTGACGTCGGTGCCAATGGCGAAGGCCATCGGAAAGCCCAGGATGTTCAGCCCTGGGGTTACCATCCACGCTCCGCCCATGCCGAAAAAACCGCCGATAATACCGACCCCAAAGCCGAGAATGACCAGTCCCGGCCAAAACAGTGGGACTCCTGCGATGGGCATAAGGGTGTGCAGCCAATCCATGATTGCCTCCGTGATATAACCGCGAACTACGTAGAGTGTGTTTCATAAATGTCTTTCGGGTCGGAGGGCGCGGTCCTCAGGAGCTAAAGCCCGCGTCTTTCTTGGCCCTGAACGGCACGGCTGAAGCCGTGCCCTACCCAAAACCGATTTATGAAACACGCTCTAACGAACTACCTAACTATCTTCAACCCGGGCGTAACCATCCAGCCGCCGCCCATGCCAAAGAAACCGCCGATGATGCCGACGCCGAACCCCAGAATGAGCAAACCGGGCCAGAAAATTGGGATTCCGGCAATCGGCATGACCAGATGCATCCAATCCATCAGTGCCTCCATGCAGCAACCGCCAACTTCAGTGCTCCGCCAGTGTCCGGTTTTTCAGATCGATCCCAAGGCGGGACATCACCAGATCCGCCAGGATCCCGAGGGTGACGCCACACAGCGGAATGATCAGGATCGTCACGAGGGCAAACAGGAGGTGGCTCTCGTTGTACAAATTCCCCCACCAGGCTTCCAAGCCGTACAGTTTGCGGGTGTCGGTCACAATCACAACCGCGTCCGCCGACTCGGCCGCGAGCAACTGCACGGGCAGAATTAACATCGCCAACCAACTCATCAGCCTCAGTCCAACTTTACGCATGGCAAACTCCTGTTCTCGTCCGACGGCACTAACCGCCTGTGGTGAAACTCCCCGCCCAAAACCAGCGCCTAAAGGCGCCTTCCTAACCCAGCAGTTACGCTATGCCTGAAGGCATACCCTGATACAAATCACCGATACAAATCGCCCTTGCACTACAGGATGCCAAGGGCGACCGCATCTACACCCGGACCGGGGGCATCAATTCGTCGAGGTTGAGAGAGACAACTCCGGACGCGGCCGAAGCCACCTGTTTGACTTCATTGATCTGGCTCAGGGTCGAAACCTTGCCCTTGATGGAAACCGCACCTTCGTGGGCATTGACTTCGAGTTCGAGGTCCGCCGTCGAGGGTGCGATGGCCAAGTCGGCGCGGACGCGGCTGCCCAAGGCCAGATCGTCCATCCTTTGCTGGCATTCGGGAGTGAACTCGAAGGACCTCTCAATGACCATGGAGGAGATGATGTGACAGGCTTCCTCGAGAGTAATGTACTCAAGATTGAGTACGATGTCGTAGAGCGTGGGGTCTCCCCAGTCCACGCCATAGAGGAACTCGGTCCACTTGTGCCGGCCCTCGTCGACCCTTTCGATGTACGCAATCGCGTCGTGGCGGCTGTACTTCAGCCGCTCCTGAATCATCTGAACGCGGGTCTCCATCGGGGCGATGATCCGGGTGCGCAGGATGGGATGGCCGCCCTTGAGAAGCAAATGTCCCGCCAGGCCGTGATAGATCGCTTTCCCGCCCCGGACCTCTTCCGCCAGGGCCGCCTGAATCAAAGCCAGGTAAAGGTACTTTTTGTGCTGGAAGCGATCCAGGAAGCTGGGCGGCTTTTCCAGGGCGGCCCGGAGTGCGTCCTGGGATACGCCATAGGCAGCGGCCCGCTCGACGATCACGTCGCGGTCGATGCATCGATAGCCGAGTCTTCGAGCTAAACATTCCGCCAGAGTCTTGCCGCCGCTGAACGAGCCGCGTGAAATCGTAATCACCGACATAAGAAATCCTCCGTCCACATAAGAGCGCGGCCCGCGCCAGGCACACTGGTACGGGCCGCTTCCGACTTTCAATTCGTCGCTCGGTTCACGCCGAATCAAGTCCCTGGCCATACACAACCGTGGCTTGGTACAGCAACAAATTCAGTATCTGACGGCTACCTGTTGTTAGTGCGGCTTCACCACTCCCGTGGCGGCGCCGTGGAGCTTCACTTCTACCTTCTCTTCCAGCGTGTCGTAGTACTGCTTCAGAATCGCGATGACCTCGGGCCGCGAGAACTCCGCGGGAACCGGCTTGCCTTCGCTCATCAGCTTGCGCAGCAGGGTACCGGAAAGCAGCAGCCTGGCGCCGCCCTTGTAGTTGCCGCTGTCGTCGATCACGGCTTTGCTTTCGTGCGGGCAGGTCTTCATCGAAGCCATGCTCTTGCACTCATAGCAGTAGAAGGTCCAGTCCATGCACAGCGGCTGGATGGCCATGGCGCCCAGCGGGATTTCGTTGAAAATCTTCTGCGCGTCGAACGGACCATAGTAGTCGCCCACTCCAGCATGATCGCGTCCCACGATCAGGTGCGAGCAGCCGTAGTTCTGGCGGAACAGCGCATGCAGCAGGGCTTCGCGCGGACCCGCATAGCGCATCTCCATCGGGTAACCGCCCTGGACGACGCGTTCCTTGCGGAAATACTTGTTGACCAGCGCGTCGATCGCTTTCACGCGAACGTCCGCCGGAATGTCGCCGGGCTTCAGTTTGCCGAGCAACTGGTGAATATACACTCCGTCGCAGACTTCGATGGCGATCCACGCCAGATAGGCATGCGAATTGTGCATCGGGTTGCGGAGTTGCAGGGCCGCTACCGTGTTCCAGCCGCGCTCGGCAAAAATCTTGCGGGCGTCCGCCGGATGCTGATAGATCCCTTTGAACTCTTCCGGGAAGAACGACTCCGAAAGCACCTTCACCGGCCCGGCCAGATTTACTCCAGCCTGCTCCATCACCTTTTCGACGCCCGGATGTTTCGGGTCGTTGGTGCGGAACACTTGTTTGCACTCGTGCGCCTTGTCGATGGTGTACTTCTCGGTCACTTTCATGGTGCCGACGAGAGAATCGGTCTCCACGTCCCAGAGCGCCACTTCCTCTCCGAGCGCAATGGTCTTGGCCAGTCCTTCCTCGGCGGAAAGGGTGATGGGGATGGGCCAGAACAGATTCTTTTTGCTCGGCAACGTGTAGTTGTCGCAGCAGCTTTTCCAGTCTTCCTTGCCCATGAAGCCATCGAGCGGGGTAAAGGCGCCGATGCCCAACATGATCAAGTCGCCGGTCTCGCGGCTGGTTAGGGGAATTCTCTTCAAATGTTGCGCTTTCTTGATCTCTTCCGTCTTGGCTTGGCCTTCCAGTAAGAGAGGTTTCAGTTCAGGACTTCCATGCGGGGGAACAAGTTTACTCATAGTAAAGCCTCCTCAAAAGTGAAATCGAATTAGGGCCGGGCGCTCATCGGCAGCGAGAATCACGTGCTGCTCGCCGCCAGAGTTTCCATCCACCGAGAATCCTGGCTGCAAACCGAAACTCGGCCAGGGGCATCTTTTCAACTTGAACATCTTGTTCAACATCATCTCTGTTTTCGTCAGCCACTCCTGTCGTTCTTTCGTGGTTCGTTCTTTCATGGTGCGTGGCTGGGAACGCAATCAGGCTTTTGCCTCTCCGGTCACTTCGCCGGCAGCAACAGCCTCTGGACTCGGAACCACCAGAGTCTTCTTTCTTACCGCGTCAACGTAGATCGCGAGCGGCCGGTACAACAGGTGCGACCACTTGCCAAACGGCACTTCCACCACCAGCATGGGCACCGCGATCGCCATGTGCGCCGTGTACATGTAATAGGTGGGCATCGCCAGGTTCGACAACCGCAGAATATGGACTGCGATGCCGGTGATGGCGGTGAGCAACAGCAAGATCGGGAACAACCAGTCGGAGAGGTGGCTGAACCGGTGCATCTCGCTCTGCTTCGTGATGCGGTCCAGAAGAATCCAGGATGTGGTCACCACCAGAACGGCCGTGGAGTAATAACCCAGAATGCTGGTCCAGCGAAAACTGTTGTCGGCCACCTGAAACCACGGCAGGAACAGCACGATCAGGGTAAAGATGGTTACATAGCCGCTGACCAGAAAAAGATGGCGGATCCAGTTCTTAGTCGCGTCGGGGTCCTTGCAACTCTTCCAGCGTGCTTGGGTGAGCCCCTGGACGATCAGTCCCGGAAGCTCGGTGACGTAGGTAGCAATAGGAATCCCTTTTCCCTGCGTCAAGGCAAAGAACATGCGGGCCGCGTTGGTGAGCAGGAAGAAGCTCAGGATCGCAGCCATGATGGCGTCACCATGGTGCACCGTCATGACCGGCGCGAACTTGTCGAGCATCACCACGGAGCGCGCTTCCGGGCCCGAGTGCCGGAGCAGACCGAAGCCAAAGCTCTGGGGCACGGTGAACAAGGCCACGACCACCGCCGCCACCATCAGCAGGACGCCGATTTCCATCCAGGCGGAGCGGTACATGAGGCGGGCAAGGCCGGTCCAGTCGTACTGCGCGGTCAGATAGCGGCGCATGGCCATCATGCTCTCGCCGGGATTGGCCTTCCGGGGGCACACCTTCGAGCACTCACCGCAATAGAAACACAGCCACGGTCCCGGGTCGCCCATCAGTTCATCTTTCAGGCCCCATTGCGCGAGCAGCATCTGCCGCCTGGGAAAGTCGCCATTCTCGCCTGAAAGCGTGCACACCGAAGCGCAGGTGGCGCACTGATAACACTTCTTGAAGTCGCCACCGCACTCGGTGACTTCCTGAATCAACTTCGGGTCGGGTTGGACGGTTACCGCGGTTTTCGTTGCGGTTGCCATGGTAGTGGACATGGTTAAAATCCCTTGTACGGATTCGGCCCCAGCTCGCGGATACGCGTCACGAAGGCGTCGATCTCCTGGGTCACTTGCTCATGCCCGTCGATTGCCAACTGCACCAGCTTGATCCGGTCCGACTCCAGTTGCAGGCGGTTGAGCGTGTCCTTCACATTGTCCAGGCGGCGGTTGGCCAGTTCACTGCCGCGCAGGAAGTGGCATTGATAGTCGTCGCCGAACTTGCAACCCATCAGCAGGACGCCGTCGATGCCGCGGGAAAGCGCATCGGCAATCCAGACAATGTTCATCGATCCCAGACAGCGCAACGGAATGATGCGGACGCTGGCGTCATAGTTGGCGTGGCGCATTCCCGCCATATCGATCGCGGGATAAGCGTCGTTTTCGCAGGCGAAGATGACAATGCGCGGTTTGTCTTCGGTTTCGTCCGGCACCTCGATCGCCTTCAACATGCTGGCGATCATGTCGACCGAGTAGTTCTTGAACGAAACGATGCGCTCGGGACAGGCGCCCATGCAGATTCCGCAACGCCGGCAGCGATACTGGTTGAACTTGGGCGTGCCCTTCTCGTCTTCGTCGATGGAGCCGAAGGGGCACTCCTCGGTGCATCGTTTACAGGAGGTGCAACGCTGCAGGAAGAAGCTGGGGAAGGACAAATCGCCGGCGCGCGGGTGGACAGCTTGTCCGCGGGTAGCCAGTTCGATGCTCTGGATCGCCTTCATCACGGCGCCGCAGGCATCTTCCTCCGCCAGCGCCGAATCCATCGGTGCGCGCACCGCGCCCGCCGCGTAGATTCCTGTCCGCAAGGTTTCGTACGGGAAGCAAATGAAGTTGGAATCGGAAAAACCGTCGCGCAGCACGGGTAAGTCGGGGCCCTGGCGGTAGGTGAGGTTCAAGATTTCCGTTCCCTCGTGATGCTTGTACTGCTCGACTACCTTCTCCGCCGCCTGGCGCTGCTCGTCGCTTTCGTTGCGCAGCACCTTGAGGCCGGCATCGTGCAGCGTGCGGATCGCCAAGCCGTCGGCTGAGTTCGGCACCATTCCCGTCGCCAACACCACCAGATCGACCGGGATGCGCATGGGCGAGCCCAGCAGATTGTTGTCGACGTTCACCACCACCCGATCGTTGTCGCCTTTTTCGACGCCGGTTACCGTGCCCTTCATGAAGAAGTTAAGCGGCTGCTCTTGCACCTTCTGGTAATACTTTTCGTATTGGCCGGGCGTGACCATATCTTTGTAGATGACAAAGACCTGGGCATCGGAATTCTGCTCGCGGATGTATTCCGTCTGCTTCAGCGTGTTCATGCAGCAGGTGGATGAGCAGTAGGGGAGGTGGCCGGGTTCGCTGTCGCGCGATCCAGCGCACTGCACGAACAAGACGCTTTCCACCGGCTGGCCGGTCGAAGGCTGGACAATCGGGCCGGCCGCTGCCATTTCTTCAAACTCTAGGTTGGTGATAACGTCGGGAAATCCGTAACCGAGCGAGGTAAGCCGGGTTGCATCGTAAGGCTTCCAGCCCGTAGCCATGACGATCGCGCCCACGCGATGAACAAAGGGGTCGCTCCCGTTTTGCAACGTGACGTCGAACATGCCCGGCTGTCCGTCGGTTTTCAGAATTTTCGTGGAACAATGCACTTTGATCCGGGGATGCGAAGTCACGGCTTGGATTCGCTCGGACACGCCATCCATGCGCGCTTCGGTATAAGGAGCCCCCCGCGGAATGTCTTTCTTCATGGCGGCAGCGAAACCGCCAAGCTGCGCCTGCTTTTCGACTAGAACCACATCAAAGCCGGCGGTGGCCGCTTCGAGCGCCGCGCTCAGGCCGGTGACGCCGCCGCCGACCACCAGAAGTGCCCGGGAGATCTCTCCGGGGACAGTCTCGAGCGGCTCCATCTTTTGCGCCCGCACGATCCCAATACGCAAGCTGTCCTCGGCGAGCATTTGCGTATCTTCGTCTTTCGGCTTGTGGCACCAGGCGACTTGTTCGCGCAAATTCACGCGATCAAGCACCATCTGCGTATCGAACTTGGGATCGAACGAGAATTCAGAGGTCTTGACGCGCGGGGAACAGGCCGCGACCACGACGGCATTCACTGTGCCTTCGGTGAGGTCCTTGCGGATCAGCGCCAGTCCCTCTTCGCCACACAGAAACGGATGGGTGCGGCACACCGGAGCCTTGTACTCGCCCCCGGCAACTTTTTCGAGCTTGGCTACGTCCACCGACTCGCCGATCGAGCAGCCGCTGCAGAGGTAAACGCCCAATCGCTTATCCATGCTGTTCTACTCCCAGGTGCTCGGCTCCGACGGTGATCTGCAGGGCTTTCAGCGCCGCCCCGGTGGCGTCGCGGATGGTCCCCGAGACCTCCGCTGGCCGCTTGACGCAGCCGGTACCGTACACGCCGGTGTTCACATGGGTGTTCACATTATTGACGAAGCCGAATTCGTCGAGGTCAACTACCGCCGGCAGCCCTGCGGTCTGCGGCACCATCCCGGTCGCCAGAACCACGAGGTCGTAGTTTCGCTTGATCTTGGTTTCGTGCAGAACGTCCTCGGCCGTGACCACGACTTCCTTGGTTGCCGGGTCTTCCTCCACTTTGCCGACCTTGCCTTTGATGAGTTCGATCTTGTTTTCCGCAGTCACCTTGGTATAGAAGTTCTGCAAGTTCCCCGGGGTTCGCAGGTCGATATAGAAGATCGTGATCTCCGCTTCCGGATAGAGCTTTCGGATGTAGGTAGCATGCTTCAGCGAAGCCGAGCAACAGACCGCCGAGCAATAAGGAAGATGATTCTGGTCGCGCGATCCGGCGCACTGCACGAAGGCCACCGAGCGCGGCTCTTTTCCGTCCGAGGGCCGCAGGATCTTACCGCCGGTCGGCCCGTTGGCAGCCGCGAACCGCTCCACCATCACATTGGTGACGACGTTCGAACACCTGCCGAACCCCAGATTCTCAATTTTGCTTGCGTCATACGGAGCCCAGCCGGTGGCAACGATCACGGATGCGACCCGCAGCGTCTTCTTCTCCGCCTTCTGCGTCAGATCAATGGCCCGATAGGCGCACGCGTCGACACAGGCGTGACAGGCCTCCGGGCAGGCGCTGCGTTCGACGACGTATTTCGCTGGATACGCCATGGCGTGGGGCAGGTGGATGGCCTTCGTCTTCGAAAGGTTGTAGTTGAACTCGTCCGCGACATCGGCGGGGCAGCCCTTGACGCATTCATCGCAGAGTGTGCAGGCATCCGTCACATAGCGCGGCGCGAGCTTGATCACCGCTTCGTAGTCACCCGGGCCTCCGCTCAAGCTTTCCAGTTCTGCCTGCGTCAAGATGGTGACCTGGCGGTTGTTCTTGAGGCGCTTCAAATTGATTTCCACGCCGCACGCCGGGGGGCAAAGCTTGGGAAAATATTGGTGGAAGCGCGCCACGCGGCCTCCCAGGTAAGCCGATTTCTCGACCAGGACGACCTCGCATCCAGCTTCCGCAGCCTCGATGGCCGCGGTCATTCCGGCAATGCCTCCGCCGATTACGAGGATCAATCCGCCGTTCCCNNAGCCTCAGCCGGCGCCGCGACTTCGGTTACAGGCACGCGTCGCGGCTTGGCGGTCTTGGTCAGCTTCATCCTCTTGTTCTCCCCGAATAAGCTGAACGCCAGCCAATCCATGCCGAATTCGAGAAGTTCCACATCGTCGGTGCGCAGCGCCTCCACCCTCGCTTCGTCCACATCGAACACTTCGAGGAATCGGGTGTCGAACACAAAGCTGCGGAAGCGGTCGAGATCGTAGGCCGCCATGTAGAACATGGCGAGCTTTTCCCCGGTGAGCAACTCCGGGTTATCCCAGCCGGGATGACCCATGAGCTGACGGAACGAGATCTGATTCAAGTCGTAGGGCTCGATGTTCTGATCGGCAATCCACTCCCGCACGGTGCAGCCCGCGCCCGTGTCGTGTCCATGGCAGAGGTCTTCTTTCAGCAGAAAGTAAAATCTTTGCGCGGCTTGCTCGGGATTCTTCGGTTCGGCCATGCCCAGCGGGTACATGCGGCAGGCCCACGGCCGGTGCGTATACACGACGCATCCCTTGTCGCTGACGAAGGGGCAGACCTGGCTGTCGTCGCTCATCTTGAGAAAGACGGCGGGAATTTTCTTTTCCTTCGACTGCATGACAAACGTGTATTGGTCGAGAAACTCCGAGGAGTTGATTCCGAGGCCGCGCTTCAGTTTCAGCACGTCGTACGGCGTCAGCAGGATGGAAACGCCCTGACAACATTTGGTGAAGCAGTCCATGTGTTTGCCGCACTGGAAGGTAAAGCGGTCGTCCAGTCCCAGGCGAGGCGTATTCTCGACAATCCCAGGGAGGGTGGATTCGTTGTCAGGCATGATNNAGCGCCTTTTTCGACCAGACCGGCAGCGGACCGTTTTCACCGGTTTCGGGCTCGAGGCGGAAACGATACGAAGCGGTCACGTTGAACTGGCTTTGCATCCAGGCCCAGCCCCGCACGAAGTAGGGGCAGTCGTCGTTGAAGCAGACAAACTGGTACTCGCCACTCCAGGAACCGAGTTGCGGGTTTTCCCACCGCGCCATCCATTCCTGGCAGTGTGGGCAACGGACTTCCGAAATTTCCGATATTTCCGACATAGCGGACTTTTGAATCAGCGAGGGAGGTTCCGGCCGAAGCCGGAACCTCTCCGTTGGTTAAACGTTGGTAAGGGTCGGGGCTTTCGCGATGATCTCGGGGCGGCCGCCTTCGTCGCCCCACTTCTCCAGCATCGACACGGTGACCGACTTGGGACGCTCCAGGGCGTAGCCGAGAGCGCGGTCCCAGGTAATGTTGGCCATGCAGCCAAGGCTGCGGCCGACGCCGAACAGGACCGTGTAGAAGTCCCACTCGCGCAGCCCGTAGTACCACTGAATGACGCCGGACTGAGCATCGACGTTCGGCCAGGGATTCTTGGCCTTGCCGTGCTCTTTCAGGACGCCGGGAGCCACCTCAAAGATCATGGAAACGAGCTTGAACAGCGGATCGTCCTTGAGGCCCGGAGTCGCGAGACAGAACTCGCGCTGCGACATGTAGCGCGGGTCGGTCTTGCGCAGAACGGCGTGACCGTAGCCCGGAACCACCTGACCGGCCTTGAGAGTGTCCCAAAGAGCCATGGTGACCAGCTCTTTGGTCGGCTCCGCAGCCCCGCAGTACTTCTGCTTGAACTTGATGGTCCAATCCAGAACTTCCTGGTTAGCAAGTCCGTGCAGCGGGCCAGCAAGGCCGTTGAGGCCGGCGGAATAAGCGTAATAGGGATCGGACAACGCCGAGTTCACCAGGTGGGTGGTGTGGGCGGAAACGTTGCCGGACTCATGGTCGGAGTGCAGGATGAAGTACATGCGGGCGACATCCTTGTATTCCTCGCACTGGCCGATCATTTCGGCAAAGTTCGCGCCCATGTCCAGCTTCCCGATCCGATTCTGGAAATCGCTGCGATATTTCAGGTTGTAGATAAACGCAGCGATGATGGGAATGCGAGCAATGATGTCGAAAGCGTCCTCGTAGGTGTATTCCCACGCGGTCATCTTGTTGAACTTGCCCGAGCTATAGTAGTGGGCGAACTTGGAGTCCCTCTGCATGGCGAGCAAGCCTACGGAGAGCATGGCCATGGGGTGGCTGTCACGCGGCATGCCGCGGATGACATCCCACACGTAGGAAGGAACGTACTGGCGAACCTTCCACTCGGCCAGAACTTCGTCGACCTCGGCCTGGGTGGGCACGTCGCCGGTGAGAAGGAAATACCAGAAAGATTCCACGGTCGGATATTTGGAGCCGGGAGCCTTGGGAAGAGCTGCGAAGGTCTCGGGAATGGTCTTGCCGCGGAAGCGGATACCTTCCTGAGGATCGAGGTAGGAGATGTCGGTAACCAGGCAGTGGACGTCGCGAGCGCCGCCGATGGCCTGATCGATAGTCACCTGGTCGATGACGACCTTGCCGTGTTCTTTGATCAGGTGTTGGATGTGAGGACGAAACTCCTCAATTTTCTGCTTCAGTACTTCCTTCAACGCCATTTGCTGAACTCCTTTCCTCTTATTAGTAGATGTTGCCGTTTCTTACAATTCCAAGACTGAGAACAGAATCCGTGGGAGAGGTTCCGGCCGAAGCCGGAACCTCCCCGCGGGCTAATGAGCTAGGGCTGGTTCCAGCTCTTTGGGTTTCGGTTGCGCGAAAACATGGAGAATGGGCCGTTTGATCATTTCCCATTTTCCGGTCTTCGCATCACACCGGCAGTTGGCGAAGACGTGCCACTTCTCTTCGTCCAGCGTCGGCGTGTCGGACCGCATGTAGTAGCCCGGCCACCGTGTTTCTTCACGGAACAGCACCGTGCGCACGTGGGCTTCGGCTTGCCACATCCGATGGACGTTCTCCCAGCAGCGCATCAGTTCGTGAAGGTTCGCAGCACCCAGTTTCGCGGAGTCTTCCGCGAGGAAGGCCAGGAGTTCCTGGGCCCGCTCGAGGGAAGGCTTGTTGGTCGTGAATTGCGCGGTCACGCCGCCAGCGTACTCATCCATAATTTTCTGCAGGCGGAACATGAACATGCGCGGTTTGATGTACTCGGGGTTCACGTCCTCATCGGTCGAGGCGCTCTGGTTCTTCTCGAACGTCTCCATCGGCTTGAGGATCTCTGCCGTCAGGGCATCCACCCTCGCCTGATCCAGCTTGGGCGCGGTGTTGTTTTCCACGATGAACTTGATCGCGGATTTGGCGGCAATGCGGCCTTCAGCGTGTGAGCCGGACGAGAACTTATGGCTGGAAGCGCCAGAAGCATCGCCCGCGGCGAACAGGCCTTTCACGGTTGTCATGTTGGCGTAGCCCCAGAAGTAATCTTTCTTGGTCTCGCCGGTTTGCAAGTCTTCCGGACCGCTGACCCATGCTCCCGAAGCCCCCGAGTGCGAACCGATGAAGTAGGGCTCGGCGGCTGCAATCTCAGAGCTTCTCTTTTCCGGTTCCAGGTTGGTGGCAGCCCAGAGCAGAGCCTGCGAGATGGTCATGTCGAGGAAGTCTTCCCACGCCTCCGACTCCAATTCCTTCATCTTCTTTGCGTAGGCTTTGGGGTCGTCCTTGTAGGCATCGGAGATCTTTTTGAGGGCCTCTTCGGTCCTCATGTAGATCGGGCCTTTGCCGTCGAGCACGTCGAGCATACCCAGGTAGTTCCGCAGGTTCGCGGGGATGGGTTTCACCCGGCCGTAGGGGCCCCACTTTCCCAGTTCCGACTTGCGTTCCACCATGTACTCACCGCCCATGGCGTTCGTGGCCCGAGACTTGAACAGCAGGAACCAGGCGCCGACCGGACCGTACGCGTCCTTGAAGCGCACTGGAATGAAGCGGACTTCCTGGCACGTCATCTCCGCCCCAGCCTTCAGGGTGAAGTACGCGGAGGAACCCGAGTTCCACGGTGGATACCAGGCGCGTCCCATGCCTTCGCCCGAACTCCGGGGCTTGAAGACGTGGACGGCGCCACCCATGGCGGTCAGCGTGGCTTTGGATTTGAAGATGTAGACTTTGTTCTCGCGCACCGAGAAGCCGATAGCGCCAGCGCAACGATCTCCATCCATCAACGGACCGACGATGAACACGCGCTCGAAGATCTGTCCCACACCAGTTTGCAGCAGGGCGTTCTTGGCCGCTTCGGCCACGATGACTTTGTAGGATTCGCCGTTGATCATGAGCTGCCAGCGGCCTTCGTGGACGTACTTGCCGGCTTCATCTTTCCAGATGGGCAGGCCCCATTTTTCGAACAGGTGGACGCTGGAGTCGACGTGACGGGCGATGTCGGCGACCAAATCTTCGCGCGTCACACCCATAAGGTCGTTACGCACATAGTCGACATAGTTTTGCACTGAGTTGGCCCCGTCGCGGAGACCGACGTACTGGTTGATAGCGGAAAGGCCCATAGCCACGGCCCCAGAACGATCGATGGCGGCCTTATCGACCAAGGCAACCTTCAGACCGTTCTTCTTGGCCCAGTGAGCAGCTTCCACAGCGGCGCCACAGGCCGCCATGCCGCCACCGAGAATCAAGAGGTCAGTTTCTACAACGACCGTCTCAAATTTAGGCATGTCTATTTACCTCCCGTCAGAGAGAACACCGCAGGCAGTCCCAGCGCAGCCGGCTCGGCACAGAGCGCGGTGCTCTTGAGATCGCCATGTGCACCGAAACCGCCGTCGGGCACGGCTGTGCCTTCCGCGGTGGTGCGGATGGGGAACTTGAAGCGCTTCAGCGTCCCGTTCCTGAACTTGACCGTCCACATAATCGAGTCGGTCGAGCGCAGTGGGGTGGCCGAGGCGCCGAGGGGAACGAAATCGGCGTAACCACGAACCTGAATTGCCTGGGTGGGGCAAATCTTGACGCAGCTGTAGCACTCCCAGCACATGGAAGGATCTTGGTTGTGGGCCTTCATCGTGTTTTTGTTGAGGATCATCAGGTCGTTGGGGCAAATATACTGGCACGCTGTCTTGTCCAGGGCCTTGCACCCATCGCATTTCTCAGGAACCACATAGCTTGGCACTAGTCACCTCCGGCTTGCCGCTTTTTCGGCAAGCCCGAAATTAAAGATGTGGGAAAAAGCCGATCGTCGGGCACGGCCGGGGTAGATCGGCCGGACACCGCAGAGGGCCTTCGTCGAAGACCCAGGCAGATCGTCATAAAAGAGGAAGCTCATTCAGTCACTCGAAATCACCACGATTAGAACGTTGACCAGAAAAATGGCGATCCTTCGGAACGAATCGGGATCGTCACGGGGGCGATCTCACAGGGAGAGCCACTTCAACTTTCCTTGCCGGTTCCGACGGCGCTACCCGCCGGACCGAGCCGTCAGAGCCTTCCTGCGCGGTGCTGCCGCCGGCTGGACGCTGACGTTCTCAGACTCTTTGAGAGCGGAACCCTGCAGATCACGTTCCCTCGTTTGCCAATAACACAGACTCAATTGTGTCAAAGCTGTGCTCAACATATCCCGTTCATAGTTTGCCCACCGTGACCCGCGTCACCTCACTGCGTGAGATTGCGCGAACTTGAAGGTACATGGAAGTAACTCACGTATATGCCCTAATGCAATCTTTATAAGTATGTCAGTCGACTTAATTTTCGATCGATTTGTATCGAAATGGGCGCATACACGTGATGTGAGTCACATCCCAGTGTCACGCTCGCTGCTATCGTGACTTCGTCGGTACGAGCGAGCAACTTCGCTCGCCACCATTCAGGTTTCGGAGGCGCGCATGGCGCTTTTCGTTTACATCGCGATTTATGCCAGCCTGCTGATCTTTCTTATCGGCTGTGTCCGCCGCGTCTGGCAGTACGCAAGCACACCCATACACTTGCGCTGGGAGCTATACCCGGTTCCACACGAAGCGCCCGAGCGAGTGAAGCACGGAGGGTCCTACTTCGAAACCGGCGACTGGTGGACCAAGCCGCAGCACTCCAACCATATCGGCGAACTGCGCGTCATGATTCCCGAGATGTTGTTCCTGAAGGGACTCTGGGAATTCAACCGGCGTCTCTGGGTTCCGTCCTTCCTCTTTCACTTCGGCCTCTATCTCTTGATCGGCGCCATCGTGCTGGTTGGTTTCGGCGCGGCATTCCCTCTGCTCGTGCCCAGTCTCGCCACGAGCGGCTTCTGGATCGTCCTGGCGGGCGTATATCACATCATGGCGTATGCCGGGGCGACGATCTCGGTCGCGGGCGCAATCCTTCTGTTTCTGCGCCGTGCCACCGATCCGGCGCTGAAGAACTACACCAAGCCCGCCGACTTCTTCAATCTGGTCTTCTTTATTATTGCCTTCGGCCTGGTGGCCGCGGGATACTTCGCGCGCTCGCCGCAAAGCGCGGGCGTGGGCGATGTGGCGCGCGGGTTGTTGCGCTTCGATCGCGCGCTTCACGTGAACCCGCTGTTCGGCCTGGGAGTGGCCCTGTCGTCGGCTCTGGCCGCCTACATTCCATACACGCACATGTCGCACTTCATCGCGAAATACTTCACCTATCACGATGTGCGCTGGGACGACCGGCCCAATGTTCGCGGCGGCAGTATCGAGTCCGCGGTGGCCGAGTACTTGACCTACCGGCCAACCTGGTCGGCGGCGCACGTTGGCGCCGATGGCAAGAAGAATTGGCTTGACGTTGCGACTACCAATCCCGCGCAGGAGGTGCGCAAGTGAACAAGCACCTCGCTCTTCGCGACATGTCGCAAACCAAACGCGATCCGCTCCTCCATCTCGAAAATACGGACCTGATGCCTCTGCCCGCGCCTCTGGACAGCCCCGAGAAAGACCATGCCTGGACTGCTCTTTCGCAACAGGTAAAAGATAAGTACGAATGCGGACTGGACGACACCTGCGCTCTGAATCTGCCGCAGCCGAAGACGCCGGAAGAAGAGAAACAATTGGTTGGAAAATTCCTGTCCGGCCTCGAGAAGCTCTTCACCAAAGAGAACAACTGGACCTTCCTGCAGCCCCTTCTGCTCACCATGGAACATTGCACCGGCTGCCAGACCTGCTCGGAGGCCTGCCACATTTTTGAGGCCAGCGGACGCAACGAACTCTACCGTCCGACGTATCGTTCCGAGATCCTGCGCCGTCTCTATTTCAAATTCGTCAAAGGCGGAGGCTTGGTTTCGGCCTGGCAGCACGGCGACATTGAACTGAACTGGCCGCTGGTGGCCCGTCTCGCCGAATTGTCCTATCGCTGCAATTTGTGCCGGCGCTGCGCCCAGACCTGCCCCATCGGTTGCGACAACGGCTTGGTGGCGCACGATCTGCGCAAACTGTTCAGCATGGAGATGGGCATCAACTCCAAGGAGTGTCACGACAACGGGTCGATGCTGCAGCTCAAAGTGGGCTCGTCCACCGGCATGAACTCGGCCGTGGTCAAGGACAACATCGAATTCATCGACGAGGACACGTCGGAGAAGACCGGCATCGAAGTCCACACGCCGTGGGACGTGGAAGGCGCCGACGTTCTGCTCATCCACAACGCCGGCGAAATCATGGCGTGGCCGGAAAACCCCGGTGCGTTCGCCCTCATTCTGAACCAGGCGGGCATCAGTTGGACGCTGTCGTCGGAGTTGTGCGGGTACGACTCGATCAACTACGGGCTGTGGTATGACGATGCCCAATTCGCGCGCGTCGCCATCAAACACGCCCAGGCCGCGCAAAAGCTCAAGGTCAAGAAGATTGTGATCGGCGAATGCGGGCACGCGCACAAGGCGCTCAGCGTGATTGCCGATCGCATCCTCGGAGGCGATCTCAACATTCCGCGTGAAAGCTCTATGACCCTGCTGCGCGACATCGTCAAAAGCGGCAAGATCAAGTTCGATCCCTCACGCAACAACTTCCCCGTCACCATGCACGATCCCTGCAATCTGGTGCGTCTGATGGGTGTGGTCGAGCCGCAGCGCGAAATCTTACGCGAGCTCTGCCCGCAATTCCGCGAAATGGAGCCGCACGGCGTCAACAATTACTGTTGCGGCGGCGGCAGCGGTTTCGCCATCATGCAGGGAAACAATTTTCCCGACTGGCGTTTCCATGTTTCGGGACGCAAGAAGATGGAGCAGGTCCTGAACGCCTTCTCGGATTGTCTGGCGCCCGAGACTCCCAAGTACCTGTGCGCGCCGTGCAGCAATTGCAAAGGCATGCTGCGCGACATGCTCGCCTACTATGGCTTGTGGGATAGCAATCGCATTCTCTACGGAGGTCTGGTGGAACTCATGGTGAACGCGATGGTCGACGTGAAGCCCGGCTTCATCGAGTGGGAATGGCACTAGACTCCGTCGCATAAATGGTTTTGGGAAGTTACGCTTCACCGCTCTGCGGAAGAAGTCGGTGTTGCACCTGATTTTGGGTGGCGCAGCGGTTCACCGCTGCGCTAGGGTGCATTGTTTTGAATCCGGCTTTGGCCGCTGAGGACACGCCTCTCGCTCAGAAACGACTTTTTCCGCAAGCTGTTCCGCCCTGCCGCCTGGACCCAATCAAAAGATGCGGGCTTGTTAGTCACTGCGGTCGTGAGCGTTGGTCCGGGATGCGGCGCTAGCGAAAAACTGCCAGTGACACCAAAGCGCCTAAAAGGACAATCCAAACGGTATCGATTCTGCTGAACCGCTGCATGGCAAACGCGCCCACGGCCATGGCAACGGAAGGGGCGTCAACCAAGGTGCTGTGGGCCAGCCTGACTAGGACGACCGCCAAAGTGCCAATGAACGCCGCCACGATGCCACTCATTACGTCTCTCACCTGACGAGCCTGGCCGGCCTTCGCGTACGGTCCGGCTACGACTGCTGTGACCGCCCACGCCGGAAAGTACATGTTGACCATGCCCGCCAGCGCGCCCACGACACCGTGTACCTTGTAGCCGATGAACACCCCGATGATCGTCACCGGTCCGGGAGTAATTAAGCTTAGGGCGAGCGAAACCGCGAACTGTTGGTTCGTCAGCCAGCCAAATTGGTGCACTACGCTGTCCCGTATAAAAGGCAGCATGGCATAACCGCTACCGAAGACGAGAGCGCCGATGCGAAGAAACGTGCTGCCCATTTGCATCAGATCAGGCCGCGTACGAATCAGCAGCAGATCGACCGTGAGGATGAGCGCCAAGTAGAAAACCAGACTCAGCGTCTTTCGCCAACCCGTGAGCAGCGGCACCCGGCCGCAGGCGGAAATGAAATCGGCTTGAGCAGGCGAAGCGGGTTCTTGAGTTCTTGGCTTGCGCAACCCTCTGAGACGGTCCCAGATTGGATTCAAGGTGGCCGTCACCAAGGGCGATCTCACCACGGCGGCCGTGCCTCGGGCATCCCCGCTATGGCGCTTCGCTGCCTGCTTGGTCCACAAACCGCGCCAACTTCCGGCCCAGCGATGGAGTTGCGGAAAACGGTGCATCAGAATGAACACGAGAAAACTCGCACTGCCCGCGACCAGCAGGATTCTGAGCACGCCCATCCGGAACCAGAAAACCATCGCAAACCCGGCCACAGCCATGAGCCAATTGAACGCCGTTTTGACGCCCGATTTCGCCAGATTAAGAATGGTGTTGAAGACCAGTCCGACCACCAGAGCGCCCAAGCCGCGGAACAGTCCAGAAATCACAGGCAGCGCGCCATACTTCAAATACAAGTGCGAAAGCAACAACATCAGCACGAAGCAAGGAGTCAAGAACGACAGAGTGGCTGCAGCCGCTCCCGGCAAGCCACGAAGCCGGAAGCCCAGATACGCGCAGAGATTCACGGAAGGTGCGCCCGGAAGAAGCTGAGCTAGCCCCACTCCCTGCAAATACTCATCCTCGGTGAACCACTTTCTTTTCTCGGTGACCCACCGCCTGGCTTCATCCAGTGCCGCCAGGCTGAAAGAGGCAAGCCCGATGAGGAGAAACGTATGGGCAATCTGCCAAAGTGCAACCGGCGGCCCTATCTTCGAAGCTATGTTCGGCGCGATCTCTTCCTGATCCGCAGCTGCTGGTGTTCCGGCCATTTTCTAACTCTCTGCCTGTTGTCCGCGAACCGCCTGTCGGACCGCAAGCTCGGCACTTTGCGCCCGAGGAAACGTTAGGACTACTGCCGACTGCCGGATATGATCAGGCTCACAGCTTTGCGTGATGCAGGTTGCCATCCTGGCCATGGCAACGGGAGAACCTCTCAACAAGAACCTGCTACCGCCGGCTCATTTCTTCCTGCGCTTCGTCTTGGTGCGCGGACGCTTGCGCAGAAACTGCTCGAACGATTCGTAGCTGGCGATCTGATCAAGCAGTCGTCGGCGTTCGCCCGCGGCCAAGTTCCGGCTGAGGATTTCCCGCCTGATCTTCCCCACGTATTCAACCCACAAGCCGTACTCGGGTCCGAACTGCCGCTCCAACTCAATCCGCAGACGGCGCGCCACGGCGGGGCTGCGCCCGTCCGTTGAAATGGCGATTTGCAGGGGCCCGCGCCGCACCACGGCAGGATAAAAAAAGTCGCAGCGTTCCGGGACGTCGACCACATTGCAGAGCACGCCGCGCTCAACACACGCTTGGTATACCGCATCGTTGGTCGCGTTGGAGTTCGTGGCCGCGATCGCCAGGAAAGCGTGTTCCACGTCCGCGGGCAGGAAGCGGCGGCGGCGCCAGATCAGTTTACCGACACGGGCTTGCGACTGAATCCAGTCCGCCGCTCGCGGACCGATCACAATCACATGTGCACCGCTGGCCAAAAGACCGGCTGCCTTCCCGGCGGCGATCTTGCCCGCGCCGACCACCACGCACTTCTTCGCTCTCAACTTCAGCAGAATTGGGAACAAGGGCACGTCAGCGCGCTTCATGCTGTAGTAGATAGTAGCGCAAACGCGGTCGGCAAAAAAACGCACGCTGGCCGACGATGGCCAGTGCGCACTTGTAGAGACGGGGCTTGCCCCGTCTCCCGCAGCGGCAGAGACGCGGCAAGCCGCGTCTCTACCGGAAATCGGAGCCGCCCAAACGCAACCTGTCAATCCAAGAGGACAAAATCGCAGCCGCGAGGTTTCCCATAGGTGTTAACCCCATCCCCAAAGTAACTCCATCGCCTGCGATATCTAACTTAACTAACATACTAGGTTATGTCGATATAGAGTTGTAACAAAACGGGATCGCGCGTTCGTGAAGTATCAAACTCACGTCAAACAGTGACGTGGGTCACTGTAATCCGCTCTACCGCCAGAGCATAGTCAATTCGGTAGCAATCACAGGCGAGTGTGTGGCCCCGTCTGTGGGAACGCCAAGGTTTTCAAGAACCACTGTCGATCCAGGTTTTACCCCAAGGAGACAAGTTTATGGCGGATGGTAGCAACGGTAAGCCCAAAACGGAACTGCTGGACCAGCTTGAAAAGGGGCCCTGGCCCAGTTTCGTCAAAGAAATCAAGCAAGCCTGCGAGACCAGCGATGCACCCAAAGATCTACTGGGGCAGCTGGAACTCTCGTATCGGGAAAAAAGGGGACACTGGAAACACGGAGGACTGGTTGGAGTGCTGGGATACGGTGGTGGCGTCATTGGCCGCTACAGCGACCTCCCCGAGCAGTTCCCGAAAGTCGCACACTTCCACACCATCCGCGTGAACCAACCCGCCGGCTGGTTCTACACCAGCGACGCGCTGCGTACGATTTGCGATATCTGGGAAAAGCACGGATCCGGCCTGACCAACATGCACGGCTCGACCGGAGACATGGTTCTTCTCGGCACCACCACCGACCAACTCGAGCCCACCTTCCAGGCACTCGCCCACGCCGGTTTCGATCTCGGCGGGTCCGGTTCCGACCTGCGCACCCCGTCCTGCTGTGTTGGCCAGGCGCGCTGCGAGTGGGCCTGCTATGACACCATGAAGCTCTGCTACAACCTGACCATGAACTACCAGGACGAACTGCATCGTCCCGCATTTGCCTACAAGTTCAAGATCAAGATGTCAGGCTGTCCCAATGACTGCGTCGCTTCCATCGCGCGCGCCGACTGTTCCGTCATCGGCACCTGGAAAGACGACATTCAGGTTGACGAGGGCGAAGTCGCCAACTATGCCGCCGCCGGACTCGACATCCAGAAAGAAGTTTGCAGCCTCTGCCCCAGCAAGTGCATGGACTGGGACGGCAAGAAGCTGGCCATTGAGAATCACGAATGCGTGCGCTGCATGCACTGCATCAACGTGATGCCCAAGGCGCTGCGTCCGGGCAAAGAGCGGGGCGCGGTGGTTCTGATCGGCGCCAAGGCTCCCATCATGCAAGGCGCTCTGCTCTCCTCCGTCCTGATCCCGTTCGTCCCCGCCGCCGAAATCGAGGATACGCTGAAGGAACTCTTCACCCGCATCTGGGAATTCTGGGACGAGTACGGCAGAAGCCGCGAACGCGTCGGAGAACTCATCCAGCGCGTCGGCATGTCCGCTTTCCTCGAAGGCATCGGTCTGGATCCCGCTCCAGAAATGGTGTCGGCGCCCAGAGACAACCCATATATCTATTTCCAGAACGTACAAGGGGGTGACAAATGAGCACGACTACCCAACCCAGACTCACCGATATCGGCCCGCCATCTTACGACAAATTTCTGTCTCCGCTGGTCAAGAAGAACTACGGCAAGTGGAAATATCATGAGAATGTTGCCCCTGGCGTTCTTTGCCACGTGTCCGAGTCCGGCGACCGCCTGTACTCGGTTCGCGCCGCCTCGCCCCGCCTGACCAGCATTCAGACCTTGCGCCTTTTCGCCTCTCTGGCGGACAAGTACTGCGGCGGCTACCTCCGCTTCACCAGCCGGAACAATGTGGAGTTCCTGCTCGAGGACAAAACGAAGATCGAGCCCTTGAAAAAGGAACTGGCCGCGAACGGGTTCCCCGTCGGGGGCACGAACAACGCGATCAGCAATATCGTGCACACCCAGGGCTGGGTGCATTGCCACTCGGCGGCTACCGATGCCTCGGGCATCGTGAAGTCCGTCATGGACGCGCTCTGCGATCGCTTTACCCATGAGGACCTGCCCGCGAAGCTGCGCATCGCTCTCGCGTGCTGCCTCAACATGTGCGGCGCCGTGCATTGCTCCGACATCGCCATCCTCGGCGTCCATCGTCTGCCGCCGAAGATTAACCATGTCAGCCTTCCCAAAGTGTGCGAGGTCCCGACGCTGATTTCGTCTTGTCCTACCGGCGCCATTCGTCCGGCGACCGTCAATGGCAAGAGTTCGGTCGAGGTGATCGCCGAGCAGTGCATGTATTGCGGCAACTGCTACACCGTCTGCCCAGCCATGCCCCTGGCCGATCCCGAGAACGACGGCTTGTCGATCTGGGTTGGCGGCAAGGTCAGCAACGCCCGCAGCACGCCGAAGTTCTCTAAGCTGGCGATTCCTTTCTTGCCCAACAATCCGCCGCGCTGGCCCGAAGTGGTGAACGCGGTCACCAACATTGTGGACGTTTACGCCAAGCACGCCCGCAAACACGAGCGTCTGGGAGAGTGGATCGAGCGCGTCGGCTGGCCCCGTTTCTTTGAGCTGACCGGCATCGAGTTCACTCGCTATCACATTGACGACTTCAAACACGCCGGCTTGACCTTTGCCCGGTCGGCGCACATCCGTTACTGAGGTTGGCAAGGAGAGAACATGGCTGCTAACAAGGTCGCCAAAGCCGCCGAGAACGAGGCGGAACTAAAAGCCACGTTGCGGCGCTGGCAGGAAATCGAAGACGAAAGCGTTGCTCAGACGTCGGCCATCATGGCCAAGACGCACAACCCGCTTGTCAAGCTGGTCATGGAGATCATTCGCCAGGACTCGGCCATGCACAAGCGGGTGCAGCAGGTCATTCTGGACAGCCTGGAAAAACAGGCTTTCAGTTTGACCCCGGAGGAACTGGGCGACGTCTGGGATCTGATCGAAAAACACATAGCTGTGGAAAAAGAAACCATCGAGCTGGCCGAGAAGGCGCGGAAAAACAGCCGCATGTTCGTGCATCGCTATCTCCTGAGCTACCTCAATGAGGACGAGCAGAAGCACGATCACCTTTTGGAACGGCTTGAGGACTTCAAACGCAACCTTTACCCGTACGCATGAGGATGGGCGATGGTTCTTTTTAAGACAGTCAAGAAACCGGTCATCAAATCGGGCACGGGCAGCAGCGAGATCAGTCCGCTGCGGCCGCGCTACACCCCGAAAGCCGCCCCGTGCGCCGGTCATTGCCCGAACGGCAACGAGATTCGCGAACTGCTGATCACCATCGCGCAGGCTGAGGCCTACGGCCGCACCAACGAACAGGCATTCGAACTGGTGTGGCAACGGATCGCCGAACGCAACCCCTTCCCTGCCGTCTGCGGCCGCGTCTGTCCCCACCCTTGTGAGGACGCATGCAACCGCAACGCGAAAGACGGCGGAGTCGCCATCAACGCGGTGGAACGCTTTATTGGCGACTTCGGCATCAACAAGAACCTCAAGCTCCCCCGTCTTAATAATGAGAAGCGCGCCGAACGAGTTGCCGTGGTGGGCGCCGGCCCGGCGGGCCTGTCCTGCGCCTACCAGTTGGCGCGCCGTGGATATCCGGTCACCGTTTTCGAAGGGTTCCCAAAAGCGGGAGGCATGTTGCGTTACGGCATCCCGGAATATCGCCTGCCGCGCGAGGTGTTGGACAAGGAAATCGACAGCATTCTCGAAGTCGGGGTCGAACTGAAGTGCGACTGCATGATCGGCCGCGATATCTCGATGGGCGAGGTGCGCCAGCAGTATCAGGCAGTGTTCGTCGGCATTGGTGCGCAGAAAGGCATCAAGCTCCGAGTGCCCGGCGAAGACGCACCCAACGTATTCAGCGGAACCGGATTCCTGAATCTAGTCAACCGCGGTGAAAAGCCCGACGTCGGGAAGAAAGTGATCGTGATCGGTGGAGGCGACACCGCCATTGACGCCGCCCGCGTCAGCCAGCGGTTGGGCGCCGAGGTCACGCTCCTCTACCGCCGCACCCGCGCCGAAATGCCGGCCGTCAAATCCGAAATCGAAGGCGCGCTGGAAGAAGGCGTCAAGATCGAATTCCTGGCCGCGCCGCTCGAAATCCTGCAGAAGGACGGACGCGCGGTGGGTATGCGCTCGATTCGCATGACGCTCGGCGAACCGGATTCCTCGGGCCGTCCGCGTCCTGTGCCTCAGCCTGGCAGCGAGTTTGAAATCCAGGCGTCCTGCATCATCGCCGCGATCAGCCAGGAGCCCGACTTCCAGGGCTTCGACGATCTGCATTCCGGCAATGATAAGGACTGGATCAAGACCGCCGATTTCGGCGCTACCCCGGTTGACGGCATCTATGCCGGCGGTGACGATACCGAACTCGGCTTGGTCACGATTGCCATTGCCCAGGGCCGATTCGCCGCCGAAGCCATCGATGCGCGCTTCCGGGGCGTACCGCTGGAAAAACTCCCGCCGCCGCCGATGATCACGACCGACAAGATCAAGCTCGATTGGTACAAGGCGGCCGAGCGGCACGAGCGCAAACACGTTGCCGTGGCCGAGCGCCAGCCTGACACCGAGATCGAACTCGGCCTCTCTGAAGCCGAGGTCGTCGACGAAGCCAAGCGCTGCATGTCCTGCGGCATGTGCATGGATTGCGAGACCTGCTGGATGTACTGCAGCAGCAGTTGTTTTGTGAAGCTGCCGAAAGGCGAACACTACAAAGTCAAACTTGAGTTGTGTAACGGTTGCAAGAAGTGTGCGGACGCATGCCCTTGCGGCTATATCGAAATGAACTAACACTGCGAGAGAGGTGAAACTGTGCCGACGTTTGAAGTACACGGAAAATGCTACGCGGTAGACGAAGATGGTTTTCTCGAGGAACCAACGCTCTGGAACGAAGACGTTGCCAAGGACTTTGCCGAGTCCGAGGCCATCGCGGACCTGACCCCGGAACACTGGAAGGTCATCAACTACATCCGCAATTACTATCTGCAGTTCGGTATTGCGCCCATGATTCGCAAGGTCTGCAAGGAGACCGGATTCAAGCTGAATGAGATCTACAAGCTGTTTCCATCCGGGCCGGCAAAGGGCGCGTGCAAACTGGCCGGATTGCCGAAACCGACCGGCTGCGTGTAGGCAAAGGGAACGATGAGTGCGCGCGATCCCATCCTCGAGCAGTGGATTGCCGAGACGATCCAGTCCTACCCCCCTTCGGCCACACCATTTCTTGCCGGAGAGGACGATCCGTTTCGCAATCCCGTGGGCCACACGCTGCGCGAAAGTCTCACGGCGTTGTTTGAGCAGTTGCAGGGAGACATGGACACGGATCGCATCGCAACCGCACTGGACGCTATCATCCGCATCCGTGCGGTGCAGGATCTCACGGCGAGCCAGGCGGTGGGGTTCGTGTTCCTGCTGAAGCCAATCCTGCTCGAGCTCCAACCGGAGCGCAACCCGGTGCTGCTCGACGTATTGCTGAACGACCGGATTGACCGGCTCGCGCTCATGGCGTTTGACAAGTACATGCAGTGCCGGGAGCAACTCGCCGACATTCGGGTGAACGAAGGCCGGCGCAGGATTCACGTGCGGCAAGTGACCGGCTGAGGCAAGAATAGTATGAACGTCCTCTATTCGCTGATCGCGGTAATAGTGCTGGTCCTGGTCGGCGTCGTGGCCGGACGAGGAGACGGCGGGCGCGCATTCATCGCGGTGGCGATTCCTTATACTGCGCTCGCAGTCTTTCTCGTCGGCTTCTGCTATCGCGTGCTGCGCTGGGCATGGACTCCAGTGCCTTTTCGCATCCCCACCACTTGCGGACAGCAGAAATCGCTGCCGTGGATCAAGGCGAACTCCATCGACAATCCTTCGAGCGGATGGGGTGTCGTCGCGCGCATGGGTTTAGAGGTGCTGGCTTTCCGTTCGCTGTTTCGCAACAACCAGGCGCGGATCGGCGACAAGAACCGCCTCGTGTTCGGCGAGAACAAATTCCTCTGGCTGGGCTCCATCGCCTTTCACTGGGCACTGCTGATCGTCGTACTTCGACATCTGCGGCTGCTGGTCGAGCCCGTTCCCGCCTTCGTGCTCATGCTGCAGCGGGTGGACGGCTTTTTCCAGATCACCGCTCCGTCTCTGTACGCCTCCGACGCCATTCTGCTCGTGGCGCTGGCGTACTTGCTGTTCCGGAGATTGCAGGATCCGCTGGTCCGCTACATATCTTTCTTTACCGATTATTTCGCGCTCTTTCTGCTGCTCGGCGTCGCGATCTCCGGGATGCTGATGCGCTACGTGGTCCGCGCCGACATCACCACCGTCAAACAGTTTGCCTTGAGCCTGGCCGCTTTTCACCCGATCGTCCCGGCAACTCTCGGCGCCACCTTCCTGGTTCACCTGCTGCTGGTGAGCACGCTGGCCGCGTATTTCCCGTTCAGCAAGCTTGTACACATGGGAGGAGTCTTCCTGAGCCCGACCCGCAACCTGGCCAACAACAACCGCAGGGTACGTCACATCAACCCCTGGAACTATCCAGTCAAAACCCACAGCTACGCAGAATGGGAAGAGGAATTCCGGGACAAGATCAAAGCCGCGGGGATTCCTCTTGACACCTCGCTGGAGGCCGATCATGCCGGAAAAGCTTCTGCAGATTGAAACAAGGCCCCCGCAGGGCGACTGGAAAGATCCGAAAGTTGAGTTCCGCAAAGGGGTGTTTTGCTACAGCGCCCTCCCCAAGAACCTGAAATACCTCGGCCTCCCCAACGCCCGCGAGTGGCAGCCCTTCAACGAAGACTGGAAGCTCCCGCCCGATTGGAAGCGGATCATCCTCGAGGGCATGAAGGAACGGCTCAACAAGTACCGCTCCTTCCGCCTGTTCATGGACACCTGCGTACGCTGCGGCGCCTGCGCCGATAAGTGCCACTTCTATATTGGCTCCAGCGACCCCAAGAACATGCCGGTGCTGCGCGCGGAGCTGATCCGCTCCGTGTATCGCCGCTATTTCACCCTGACGGGCCGCATCTTTGGCTCGCTCGCCGGCGGGCGCGAGTTGACCGAAGACGTCATCAAGGAATGGTTCTACTACTTCTACCAGTGCACCGAATGCCGCCGCTGCTCGGTGTTCTGTCCCTACGGCATCGACACGGCGGAAATCACCATGATGGGCCGCGAGTTGCTGAACCTGATCGGCTGCAACATCAACTGGGTGCTCGAACCCGCCGCCAACTGTTTTCGGACTGGCAATCACCTGGGCATCCAGCCGCACGGCTTCAAAGACAGCATCGACTTCGCCGCCGACGAATTGTCGGAGATTACCGGCATCCCCATCGAAGTTCCGATCAACCGCAAGGGCGCGGAAATTCTTTTTGTGATGCCGTCGGCCGACTACTTCGGCACGCCGCACTACTACACGCTGCTCGGTTACCTGGCGCTGTTCAAGGAAATCGGCTTGGACTATACGCTCAGCGCGTATGCCTCAGAAGGCGGCAACTTCGGCCTGTTTTCTTCGCACGAAATGATGAAGCGGCTCAACGCCAAGATCTACGACGAGGCGAAACGGCTGGGGGTGAAGTGGATCCTGGGCGGCGAGTGCGGACACATGTGGCGCGTGCTGCATCAGTACATGAGCACCATGAACGGCCCGGCGGATTTTCTGGAAGCACCCGTCTCCCCGATTACCGGCACCGTCTTCGAGAACGCGCGCTCCACCAAGATGGTGCACATCTGCGAGTTCACCGCCGACCTCATCCATAACGGCAAGTTGAAGCTCGATCCCAGCCGCAACGACAAATTGAAAGTCACGTACCACGATTCCTGCAATACGGCGCGCGGAATGGGGATTTTAGAAGAGCCCCGATACATCATCAGGAACGTTTGCAACAACTTCTACGAGATGCCGGAAAACACCATCCGCGAGCAGACTTTCTGCTGCGGCAGCGGCAGCGGCCTGGGTACCGACGAAAACCTGGAGATGCGTCTGCGCGGCGGCTTCCCGCGCGCCAACGCGGTCAAATACGTGAAAGAGAAACACGGTGTCAACCTGCTGGCTTGCATTTGCGCCATCGACAAGGCCACTCTGCCCGGGCTGATGGATTACTGGGTGGGCGGAGTCGAAGTGGCAGGCGTGCATGAGTTGCTGGGTAACGCGCTGGTCATGACCGGCGGCAAGGAACGCACCACTGACCTGCGCGGTGAGCCGCTCGTGAGCGAGGAGGCCGTCCATGCGTGATCGGCCGCAAATTTTCGCGGGTCTGCTGATTTTCGTGGGCTTGTTCACGTTTCCGCTGTGGTACGGGCACGCTGGCAAAACCTCGCTGGCAGCACCCGACATCAAGCTTCCGGCGCAGGATAAAGCCAAGCAGTGCGTGGCGCCCCTGAACTACATGCGCAACTCGCACATGCAACTGCTGGTGAACTGGAGAGAAGAAGTTGTGCGCCAGGACCAACGCCAGTTCACGGCATATACCGGCAAGGTTTACGACAAGAGCCTCACCCGAACCTGCCTGACGCAATGCCATACGAACAAGGCGGAGTTCTGTGACCGCTGTCACCGCTACGCCGGAGTCTCTGGGCCATACTGCTGGGACTGCCACATCGACACCAAGTTGACCGCCAGGAGCACGCCATGAAGATCACGAGAAAAGACTTTCTGCGCCTCTCCGGTCTTGGCCTGCTGGCCGTGGCGGGCAAGAAAGCGGTGCGCGCTATCACCGAGGCCGCCCCATCGGCTAGCACCCCGAAGAAAACGAAGCAGTGGGGCATGGTGATCGACCTCGCCAAATGCCGGCAGGAAGCGGGATGCACCGATTGCATCAAAGCCTGCAACACGGCCCACAACATTCCGCAAATCGCGGACCCGGCTCGCGAGATAAAGTGGATCTGGAATCAGCCCTTTGAGACTGTGTTTCCGCTGCTCAAAACCGACTATACCAAGCAGGCCTATACTGGCCATCCCATTACGGTCCTGTGCAACCACTGCGCCAATCCGCCCTGCGTGCGGGTCTGCCCCACCCAGGCAACCTGGAAGCGCGACGAAGACGGCATCGTGATGATGGATTGGCATCGCTGCATCGGCTGCCGCTACTGCATGGCTGCCTGNNGACTTCCCCACCCGCACCAAGGGTGTGGTGGAGAAGTGCAATTTCTGCGAAGAACGCCTGGCCCGGGGAAAGCGTCCGGCCTGCGTGGAAGCCTGCCCGGAAAAAACCATCGTCTTTGGAGATTTACTGGATCCCGATTCAGAGCCGCGCCAGTTGCTGAGGACTCGTTTCTCTCTGCAGCGTGAGCCGGAGTTAGGCACGAGTCCTTCGGTGTATTACCTGGTGTGAGTGGATTTGGTGTGAGTCGATTATGTTCATGTTTGAAAAAGCGATCGAGGGAGGCCGCCGCTACTGGGTGTGGGTCCTGTTTCTGGCGGGGATCATTCTGGCCGGCTTTCTCTGCTACCTGCGGCAGTTGACGCAGGGTTTGGCGATCACCGGACTGAGCCGCGACGTGACCTGGGGCCTCTACATCGCCCAGTTCACATTCTTTGTGGGTGTGGCAGCGTCGGCGGTCATGGTCGTACTCCCGTACTACCTGCACGACTACAAACAATTCGGCCGCATCACCATCCTCGGGGAATTTCTGGCGGTCGGCGCCGTCACCATGTGCATGCTGTTCATCTTCGTCGACATGGGGCAGCCCACCAGAGTTCTCAACGTCATGCGTTATCCCACCCCCTGGTCGCTGATGTTCTGGGACATGATCTCTCTCAGCGGCTATCTGGTGCTGAACGCGCTGATCTCGCTGGTCATGCTCAGTTCGGAGCGGCAAGGCGTTTCGCCTCCCAAGTGGATTAGACCCATCATCATTCTTTCCATTCCCTGGGCGGTCAGCATTCACACCGTCACCGCGTTCCTCTACAGTGGCTTGCCCGGCCGCACCTTCTGGATGAGTGCGGTCCTGGCGCCGCGTTTCCTGGCCTCGGCGTTTGCCGCCGGACCCGCGCTTCTGATTCTCCTTTGCCTGGTTTTGCGCAAAGTGGCCGGCTTCGACGCCGGCCGCGAGGCCATTCACCAGCTTGGCATCATCGTTACTTATGCCATGGTGGTCAACGTTTTCCTGGTTGCGATGGAATTCTTCACCGCCTTCTATAGCCGCATTCCTGAGCACCTGGAACATTTCCGCTACGTTTTCCTCGGACTCGACGGCAATTATCATCTCGCTCCCTGGATGTGGCTGTCGGCGCTGCTTGCATTAGCGGCTCTGGCACTGCTCCTGGTCCCGAAATGGCGAAATAACCCCCGTCTGCTGCCCGTGGCGTGCGTTTGCGTTTTTGTCTCGCTCTGGCTGGATAAGGGGCTGGGGTTGATCGTCGGCGGATTTACGCCTTCCCCGTTCGGCGCCATCACCACCTACACCCCGACCTGGCCTGAGGCCACGATCGCTTTGGGCGTCTGGGCTATCGGGGCGTTGATCATCACCGTGTTGTACAAGATCGCACTTTCTGTACGGGAGGCCCACTAACGGACCTCAAATCTGTTTTGGAGGCATGCCATGGCAACTCTGTTCGAAGCACCGGTAAAGCACGCGCCCCCTCCCCTGCCGGATACAGCCACACTGCAGTCGCCGGGAATGAGTGAAGATTGGTTGGCACTCTGCATCGGCTTGTTCGTCTTCGTGCTGTCACTCGGCTTGTTGTTCGGCAAGGACGTCCTGGGTTGGGCCGTGACCACCTCGGTCTGGACGATTCCTGGCAAGGCCCTTGCGCCGTTTTCCAAGACCTACGCCACCCTGCCGCCGCTGGCTTCGCTCGCCGCAACCTACGTCTTCCTGCTGGTGGTGATGTCGGTGGGGGCGAAGTTGCTGCGCGCCGATCTCAAGCGCTTCGTCGGCGGATTCACTGTCGTGTTCGCGCTCAGCTATCTGTGCTGGTTTCTGGGAAGCTGGGCCTACATTGCAGCCACGCCCGATAAGCGCGCGGCGCTCAAGATTCCCTGGTCGCTGAACCTGACCAACGAGTCCGGCTACATCATTGCCTTGTTGGCTGGCCTGATCGTCGGCAACTGCTCCACGCGGGCCTGCGGTCTTCTCAAAGAAGCGATCCGGCCTGAACTCTACATCAAGACCGCCATCGTGATCCTCGGAGGGTTTCTCGGGATCGCGGCGCTCGAACAGCGTGCGCTCGCGACTTCGGTCATGTTCCGCGGCGCCTGCGCCATCATCGAGGCCTACCTGATCTACTGGCCGATCGTGTACTTCGTATCCCGGCGCTACTTCGGCTTCAGTCGCGAATGGGCGGCGCCTTTGGCATCCGGTATATCCATATGCGGGGTGTCGGCGGCCATCGCGACCGCCAGCGCCATCAGAGCGCGCCCGATCGTCCCCATCATGGTCTCTTCGCTGGTGGTGATCTTTGCCGTGGTAGAACTGCTGTTTCTTCCCTTTGTCGCCCAGCACTTTCTCTACGGACAACCCATGGTGGCGGGCGCGTGGATGGGCTTGGCAGTGAAGACCGATGGCGCGGCGGTGGCCAGCGGCGCGATTACCGATTCGCTCATCCGCGCCAAGGCGCTAGCTGTTTCCGGCATCGCTTACCAACCGGGATGGATCATGGGCGTCAGCGCCACGGTCAAAGTCTTCATCGACATCTTCATCGGCGTGTGGGCGTTTGTTTTAGCTTGGGTATGGGCGGCCAAG
The DNA here is from genome assembly GCA_003132325.1 of Acidobacteriaceae bacterium. Classification (GTDB taxonomy): domain Bacteria; phylum Acidobacteriota; class Terriglobia; order Terriglobales; family Acidobacteriaceae; genus Acidiflorens. The sequence continues at coordinate 9,404 of PKXK01000279.1, read as the reverse complement.
ATCGAACCTCGCGCGGGTGAGAAAGTTCGGGCGCGCGAAATCTGGCAGCGTTTCCCGAAGTTCATCCTGGGCTACGTTGTCACATTCGGCCTCGTGTTAGCCCTCGGAGCGGCCATGCCGGCTCTGGTGCCGAAAATCAAGGCATCCATGGGCCAAGCCAACGTCTTCCGCGCCATCTTTTTCGTGATGACCTTCTTTGCCATTGGAACCCTGTCCAACTTCCGCAAGCTGTGGCAGGAAGGCATCGCCAAGCTGGCCGCAGTCTATGTGCTCTGTTTGTTCGGATACATCATCTGGGTTGGGCTGTTCATCTCGTGGCTGTTCTTCCACGGGGTGCTCCCGCCAGTCGTGAAGGGGTGAGCTTATGACCGAACCTCGTTTATTGGACGAACTGCAGAAGATGGAACGCGAGTATGAACCGCTGCTTCCAATCGAAAAAAAGTTGATCTGGTACACATTCGCAACCGGGGTCGTGCTGTTGGCAGCCATGGTGCTCATCAGCCGGGCGTTTGTGTAACCGCCCGAAAGCCCCGGAGGGGCGAACGAACTTAGCCCAGCGCTTTAGCGCTGGGAATAGTGGACCCAACGATTCAAGTCCCGGAGGGACGACCGAGTTGTCGGATGAGGCGGTAGTCAGGAAGCGAGAAGTCATGACGCAAGTTGGCAAAGTTTATTTGGTCGGTGCGGGGCCGGGAGACCCCGACCTGATGACCGTCAAGGCGGCACGCCTGTTGAGAAAGGGTGATGTCATCGTTTATGACCGCCTGGTTCAAGAGAAAGTCCTCGCCCTGGCGAAGGCGTCCTCGGAAAAGATTTTCATGGGCAAGGTTCTAGGCTGCCATGCCTCCCGGCAAGATGAAATCCACCAGGTCCTGGTCGAGAAAGCCCGCGAAGGCAAGACCGTCATTCGGCTCAAGGGCGGCGATCCCTTCCTTTTCGGCCGTGGCGGCGAAGAAATAGAATATCTGGCCGAGCACGGCATACCGTTTGAAGTCGTCCCCGGAGTCTCTTCGTGTCTGTCGGCACCGTTGAGCGCCAACATTGCCGTAACTCACCGCGAGGCATCGTCGGCGGTGGCGATCGTGACCGGCCACAACGCCATCGGAAATCACGAGCGCTTGGATTGGCAGGCCCTGAGCCGGATCGACACCGTGGTCTTTCTCATGGGCGTGCACAATGTGGATACGATCGCCCAGAAACTGATTGCCGCCGGCCGGTCCGCCGACACTCCGGCCGCTATGATCCAAACCGCTTTTTGGGACGGTTCGCAGGTGGTCTCGGGCACGCTCCAGAACATCGCCGCTGAAGTCCGCCGCGCGGCCGTCGAGCCGCCAGCCACGCTGGTGGTGGGTGAGGTCGTCCGCTTGCGCTCCAAGCTCAACCACCTCATTGCATCCAACTCTGTGAAGTCGGAGAATTCAGAGAACAAGAATTTAGAGAACGAGAATAAGGAAGAGGTACCAGTATGAGCGACGTTTCCACTGTTCCCATCGAGACCTTGGCCGAAGACATGTTCCAGTTGGTAACCGAGTGCGCGGGCAAGAAGAACCTCAAAGCCGGCGATCTTGCCAAAGCGATGATCGCGAAACATGGCGAGCAGGCGTGCAACAAAGACGACTGCAAAAAGGCGATTCGCATCCTCATCGACTCGGGCCGCTGCGTGTACGGCTATTTTGGCGGCTCTTTCATCCAACTGCCTCCCAAGGAAGGGACGACCCCGTAGTCTCCACGGTCGCATCGTGAGCGAATTTCGCACACTTCCGCGCTTGCTGGTCGCCGGCATGTCCGGAGGCTCCGGCAAAACGCTCCTCGCCTTGGGACTGCTGCTCTCCCTTCGGCGTGCTGGGGTGCCGGTGCGTGCCTTCAAGAAAGGGCCCGACTACATCGATGCCGCCTGGCTCAGCTGGGCTTCGGGTCAGCCGGCGCGCAATCTCGACACCTATCTCATGGGCGCCGGCACGATTCTCTCTTCGTTTGTCGACCATGGAGTGAGCGACGGAATCAACGTGATCGAGGGCGCGCGCGGGCTATACGACGGCTTCGATGTCAACGGTTCCCACAGCAGCGCGGTGCTCAGCAAGCATCTCAGAACGCCGGTGGTAATCGTCGTAAACGCCGCCAAGGTGACCCGTACCGCGGCCGCGCAGGTTCTCGGATGCCAGAAACTCGACCCTGAAGTTCCCATCCAGGGCGTGATCCTGAACAACGTGAACGGCCGCAGGCACGAACAGATTCTGCGCGGCTCCATCGAATCGGTCTGTTCGATTCCGGTGGTCGGCGCAATTCCCAAAGCGGCCGCCGGCCACCCGCTGCCCGAACGCCACCTCGGACTGATTCCGCCGGAAGAACATTCTGACTTGGAGGATCTCGGACGCGATCTGCTCCAGGTTGTGGGCGACTTCATCGATTTGGATGCACTGGTGGCGATGGCACGAAGCGCGGCCCCGCTCGAAGTCATTTCGCACGAAAACGCGCCAATGCCCCGGACCCGGGACGTCAAGATTGGATACCTCAAAGACTCAGCCTTCAGCTTCTACTATCCCGAGAACCTGGAATTGCTCGAGCAGGCAGGCGCGGAATTGATTCCCATCTCGGCGCTCAGCGCCGCCGCCTTGCCCGGCGATCTCAACGCGCTCTATATCGGCGGCGGTTTTCCCGAAACTCACGCCGCAGCGCTCTCGGCGAATCGGACATTCCTCGGATCGCTGCGACGGGCAGCCGAAGAAGGTCTGCCAATCTACGCGGAGTGTGGCGGGCTGATGCTGTTGTCGCGCGCCTTGACGTGGAAGGGCGCCCGCTATGAGATGGCCGATGTGTTCCCGTTCAAGGTCGAGGTCTCCGAGACCGCCCAGGGTCACGGCTACATCGAATTGCAAGTGGACACGCCGAATCCATTTTTTCCGGCCGGGACCAGCCTGCGCGGACATGAATTCCACTACTCCCGCATCGTGCCGCAGTCCGACTGGACGGCGACCGCTTGCGAGGTGCGCCGCGGCACCGGGTGTTTTAAGGGCCGCGACGCCGCCATCCTAAAAAATAAGAATGTCTGGGCCAGCTATACCCACCTGCACGCGTTGGCCACGCCGCAGTGGGCGCAGGGTTTGACCGATGCGGCCAGGAGGTTTGTCGCTCATCCCGTTCTCTGAGGGCGAGCGCCTCGGGATGTTGGTCAAGGACCTATGAAGAGTTTTCTCCATACCGTCGACACGCAAAAGTCTTTCGAGGCTGCGGTCGAGGCCGTGGAGGCGAAGGTGGCGGAGAACAATTTCCGCGTGGTCAACACCTACGATGTGGCGGCAAGCCTGACGGAACAAGGCTTCCCGCGGAGTCCGCTGAAGATCATCGAAGTCTGCAATGCGCGTTACGCCAGCGAAGCCCTGGAAAAGGACATCAACGTAGCTCTCATGTTGCCGTGTCCGATCGCCGTCTACACCGAGGGCGGAAAGACTTTTATCAGCACGATGCGGCCGTCAGCCATGGTTGCGCTCTGTCCTGCTTCGGGTCTGGACCAAATCGCAGCCGAGGTCGACAGAGTGGTCCTGCAGATTGTCGACGAGGCAGCTCGTGTCGGTTCCCTGCCTTAGGATAGGGAACGGGCCATCGTTGTTGGTTGACGGTGTAAAGATGCTCCCTGCGCACTGCGGAAAAGCTCGGGCTTCGTATCAGGGTATCGGGCTTCGTATCAGGGTATCGCTTCAGCGATACCGCAAGTCGTTCGAAATCAAACACTCCTTTAGGGGCTGAGCGGCGAAATATCGACCTCTTCCGCAGCCTGCTAGGCAGGCGGTTTGGCGTTAGAGTAAGTCCCCAGCACCACCTGAACCCCGAATTTCTTCTCCAGCATAGTCTTTACCTCGCCATAGTCGAGTGGGCAGCCAGCCGTTTCCATGGCCGATTTCATGCACGTCCCCAAATGGAGCACCTCGATGTCCCGGCCCATGTTCTTGGTAGTGTCAGTTAAGAGCTTGACGCGCGGCACGATCAAACCGGGACAATCGCCGCAATCGGTCATGGCGACCAGATCGATTTCGTCGTGCCGCGCGAATTCCCCGTTCTTGTCGTGAATGCCCTTGTGGCAGTTGGCGCAGGCGATGCAGGAGTGGTCTTTGATACGTTTGCAGTACAGGATCGCGATTCTTGCCATGATCTTCTCCTCGATAGACTGCTATCCGTGAAGCTTGATCCACGCCAGGTATCCCGCCAGCACCAGGCCGAAGGCGGCCAGGAGCAGCGCGGCGACGTCGATGGTGAGGCGCGGAGGCTTGAAGGTCCCGCTGTCGATTTGGGTCCGGGTCTGGTGGTAACGCATGTGGCCGGCAAGAATCGCCAGCACACCGGCGACGATTGCGACCATGCCCAGCCAAGCCGTTAACCCCGGCGTCGGAGCCGCCGCTTTCCCTTCAAGCTGCAGAATCTCCTGCAGCGCGATGGAGAAGCGGCCGACCGCGAATCCGAACACAATCGTGGCCACGCCCGTCCGCAACCACGCCAGGAACGTCCGTTCATTGGCAAGGTGGTCGCGGGCGTGGTTGGGGTTCTCGGTCATCCGGCAAATGGAGTGGTCACGATTTCGCAAGACCGCACAACGGTCACCGCTGTCGATATGCAGTTTCGGTCCCGCCGGAGGGGCTGTCTGTGAGCATGATCACGCACGTTTGTGCGGACCGTCGCCAAGCAGATCGACGACACCCGCAGTATCTTGACTGTCTAACTAAAAATACTATCTCCGCGAGCGGTTCTTGCGCCTGACAGCATTGCCGCCTCCCCTAAAACGACAAGATTCAGTACGCCCCGTGGTGACCGCGATCACACAAAGGTGTGACCCCTCCCCCGGACGGCGGGGGGATACCCCTCTACAATTCCAATAGAGGCATTCCTCTTCATCATCGAGCCTCTCGGAGCTGCCCGGCAATGATCTCTGCATTCCCTGACCCCGTTCAGCAGGTTGCATCCGTGGATTTTCCCACCCAGTGGGGAAAGTTCCGCATGATCGGGTTCGAGCGAGATCTGTCCCAGAACGGGTGGCGACGGCGGGAAAGCGCCCTGGCCTTGCTCATGGGCGACATTAAAACCAAGCCACCCCTTTTGAGAATCCATTCGCAGTGCCTCACCGGCGATGCCCTCGGTTCCCTGCGCTGCGACTGCGGCCAACAATTGCGCATGTCATTTTCCATGATCGCGCGCGAAGGCGCCGGCATTCTGATCTACGAAGAGCAGGAGGGACGCGGGATCGGATTGCGGGCCAAGCTGGAAGCCTACCAACTGCAAGACCTTGGCCACGACACGGTCGAGGCCAACGAGGGACTTGGGCTCAAGGCCGACTACCGCGACTTCCATCTGCCCGTGGAGATTCTAAGGCAGCTCGGAGTATCCGCGGTTCGTTTGATTTCGAATAGTCCGGACAAGATCGCGGCCTTGCAAGACGCAGGAATCGCCATTGTTGAGCGTGTTCCCTGCGAAGCGGCCCCGAATCCGAATGCCCTCAAATATTTAAAAACCAAGAAAGATAAGCTTGGTCAGCTGTTAACGTTGTGATAAGCGTCTTTGAAATTGCAACCTTGAAACCTTGCAACCTGACTTTATGACTTCCAACCCAATCTTTACCGATGTGGAGAGCGCGCTCTCGGAGCTTCGCGCCGGTCGAATGATTGTCGTCTGCGACGACGAAGACCGCGAAAACGAAGGCGATCTGACCATGGCGGCGGAGAAGATCACTCCCGAAGCCATCAACTTCATGGCCAAGTATGGTCGAGGCCTGGTGTGTCTGGCGCTTCCGCCGGAGCGCCTCGACTACTTGCGACTGCCGCAGATGAGCGCCCAGAACACCTCGCAATTTGGCACGGCCTTTACGGAGTCGATCGACGCCATTGGCCGCGGCGTGACCACCGGTATTTCCGCTCATGACCGCGCCAACACGATCCTCGCCGCCATCGACCCGGCCACCCGTCCATCCGACTTGGCCCACCCCGGCCACGTCTTCCCTTTGCGTGCGCGCAAAGGCGGCGTGTTGGTGCGCGGAGGCCAGACCGAAGCCTCGGTCGACCTCACGCGATTAGCCGGGTTGGTGCCCGCCGGCGTGATCTGCGAGATCATGAACGATGACGGCACCATGGCCCGCGTCCCCGACCTGGCGAAGTTTTGTCAACAACACCAATTGAAGATGCTCACGGTCGCCGAACTGATTCGCTACCGCATGGCGCACGAACGTCTGATTCATCGGGTGGGGGAATCGAACCTTCAAACCGGCCACGGCCAGTTTCGTATGCTGGCGTATGAATGCCAGGTCGATGGCGAATCGCACGTGGCCTTGATCCACGGCGATGTGGAGCACAGCGATCGCCCGGTGCTGGTGCGCATGCATCGTCACTGCATGGTGGGCGATCTCTTCGGCAGCACCGAATGCCAGTGCGGAGCCGCCCTGCGGGGTTCGCTCGAACAAATCGCCCGCGCCGGCGCGGGTGCGCTGATTTACCTTCACCAGAACTCTCTTGGGTTCAAGGTTGAGGAAAAGAGTCTGGCTTTTCACCGGGAACTGCCCAACCTCGCTTCTCTCGAAGACCAGCGGCGGCACCAGCGTGAGATCGGGATCGGAGCGCAGATTTTATTGGATTTGAATTTACGGCGAGTCCGCTTGCTCACCAACCATCCCCGCCGCGTGCTGGGGCTCGAAGGCTACGGCATTGAAATCGTCGATCAGGTCCCGATCGCGGCGGAATCTGGCGCCGAGTGTCAAGAGGATGGTTCCGGGTTTCGTATCAGGGTATCGCTTTAGCGATACCGCAAATTCTTCAAAATTAGACACCCATTTAGGGGCTGGGCATCGACACTCGACTTTTTCCGCAGCCTGTTCAGGCGCTGCATTCCGAGATTCGAGTTTCGTCACGGCCTCCTATCCGATACTATGGTGGGCCGGCCACAAGTACCGTGACCGCAGGTAGCGCCGGCATCTTGCCGGCTGTCCCGAGGGCGTCTCGCCCTCGGCGCGTCAGGCAAGGACGCCCGCCGGACAGCCGCCGGGACTGCGTCAAACAGTACAAATCACGCGGTAACGGTACCAGCGAAGGAGAGGAAATCAGCATGGCGATAGCGACCACAAATCCAGCGACCGGCGAGGTCGTGAAGAGTTTTGAGCCTCTTACTGGGGCGCAGATTGAGCAGAAGTTGCAACTGGCGGCTTCCGCGTTCCGAAGCCATCGGCAGACCACGTTCGCGGACCGTGCAACCAAGATGATGCGCGCGGCCGAAATCCTGGAGAAGGAAAAAGACGAGTGCGCCCATCTGATGACGCTCGAAATGGGCAAGCCTCTGAAGGCTGCGGTGGGCGAGGCGCTGAAGTCCGCCACCGGATGCCGCTACTATGCCGAGAACGCCGAGAAATTTATGGCGGACGAAATTGTGGAAGCGGGGGCGAAGCGCAGTTTCATCCGCTATCGGCCGATTGGTCCCATCCTGGCCATCATGCCGTGGAATTTCCCCTTCTGGCAGGTGTTTCGTTTCGCCGCGCCCGCGTTGATGGCGGGCAATGTTGGACTGTTGAAGCACGCTTCGAACGTTCCGCAGTGTGCACTGAAAATTGAAGACATTCTTCACCGCGCCGGTTTTGCCGAAGGTGTGTTCCAGACGCTGCTGATCGGTTCGGGTCCGGTGGATGGCATCTTGAACGATCCGCGCGTGGTGGCCGCGACCTTAACCGGCAGTGAGCTGGCGGGGATTCAAGTCGGAATTTCCGCGGCCAAACGAATCAAGAAAGTCGTGCTGGAACTGGGAGGCAGCGATCCTTTCATCGTGATGCCCAGCGCCAATCTGGATGCGGCGGTCGCCACTGCGGTCGACGCGCGCATTCAGAACAACGGCCAGTCCTGCATCGCGGCCAAGCGCTTTATAGTGGCGGAAAAAATCGCGGACGAGTTCGAGCGCAAGTTCGTCCAACGCATGCAGGAGTTGCGCATCGGCGATCCCTTCGACCCGAATACTCAACTCGGTCCGCTGGTTAACGCCGAAGCAGTGACTACTCTCGATGCCGACGTGAAGAAGAGTGTGGCCGCGGGTGCGCGCGTGCTGACTGGTGGACATCCCTTGGACCGTCGCGGTTACTACTACGCGCCGACGGTGCTCGCCGACATTCCGAAAGATTCGCCGGCTTACAAGGAAGAATTTTTTGGTCCGGTGGCGTCGATCTTTCGCGTGAAAGATGTGGATCATGCCATCCAGATCGCGAACGACACCCGTTTCGGATTGGGCGCCAGCGCTTGGACAAACGATCCCGCGGAAACCGAACGGTTCATCAACGAACTCGATGCCGGAATGGTTTTCCTCAACAAGATGGTGGCTTCCGATCCGCGTTTGCCTTTTGGGGGCGTGAAGTCCTCGGGCCACGGACGCGAACTGGCGCTGCAAGGGATCCGCGAGTTTGTGAACGCTAAGACGGTTTGGATCCAGTAGTTTTCTCCGTCTGTTCGCCCGAAAATAGATTTCTTGGTGGTCGCTTGGAAGGATGTATTTTTCTGCGTGTGGTGTTTACTGGTCGGTAACGGGGGTACCCCCCTCCCATGGCCGGTCTTTTGGAATCAATACTTTAGCGGGGTTCTCCAGCCAGGTCTTTGAGGAATAAGGACTTATTGGTAAAGCCTTTATTCTTCTTTCACTTAGGGACGTTTCCGCCGCCGGTTCGGGCTCTGGGATGTTCTCCCGGCGTTGGACCCCCATTTCGTCCCGATCAAAAAGTCAAGCTTGACAAAACCGAGGCCAGGAGAGGGGGACTTTTCTTGCGTCATGGCTTTTTGGGCTATGAGAACGGGCACACCTCTACGCTGCAACAGGTCAATTGTCATTATCGCCGGCGGGCGGTTGGAAGTCTGTGATGCATGGCCCGCGCGTTTGTGATGAAAAAACCCGGCGAACGTCCCGTCTGTCCCCATATTTCCTCCATATTTCCTCGGTACCTTCAAAGACAAACCCGGGTTATACTTCCCCGTTAAAGTGGCCCACCCGCCCCTCATCTCTTCACGTGAAAGACAATCGTGCCTTGAGTCGACACAGGTTTGCCGTCTACTAGAAAGGGCTTAAACCGCCACTTTCGCGCAGCGTCCTCGCAACTTTTTCGGAGCAGAGGATGTGACTTATGGAGAGCGCGAGCACACATTACGCTTCCTTTCGTGTCAACCACAACGACTACTGGAACGTCCGCTTCAATCCGCCCAAGGCCAGCAGGGATGTCTGGATCGACCTTCTTGATCGCCGCCGAAGCAAGCTCTTCCGCTGTGACAGCGTGGACCTGAGCATCTGACGGAGGGCAGCTTTCTTGGGCGTGGTTATCCTCTCCGAGAGCATTCACCAAAGCTAACCCGATGAGCAAGCAATGCAGCAATGAAGTCATTTCGTTAGAGGTGTGTCAACTCTTCTGT
>PKXK01000071.1 GCA_003132325.1 Acidobacteriaceae bacterium | reverse complement strand
CGATTTCCTGATTCCGCTCAACCTGCGCCCTGGAGACTGCTCGCTCACCGCCGAAACGAGTCTTCAGCCAGTTGATCAGCCCGCCATTCAGGAGGACATCCACCTGGCGTTTCGAGAGGCCATGACGCGCCTGAATGGCCAGATTCTTCGTCATGCTCCTCACAAGAATCTCCGGGCCTGACCGAACGGCCGCATGTATCCCCTCAACGCGCAAAATGTCCCCTTGCGAAATCGTGTCGTAATCGGACGCGTTCACAAATGTCAGCGGCAAAACGCCGGAGTTGACGAGATTCTGCCAGTGGATGCGCGCGATCGACTTGGCGATCACCAGACGCAGCCCAAGGAATCGTGGCGCCAGCGCCGCATGCTCGCGGCTTGACCCCTGCCCGTAGTTGCGTCCGCCGATGACGGCGTGCCCGCTGCTTTCACGAACCGCGATGGCGCGGTCGTGATAGGTGGCGTCGACAATATCGAAGGAGAACTTCGCAATCTGCGCGATGTTGCTGCGGAAGGGAAGGGCACGCGCACCAGCCGGCGAGATGGTGTCGGTCGAGATATTGTCGCCCATCTTGAGCAGTACCGGGATCTCCAAAGCGTCCGGTGGTGGATCAATCACCGGCAGTGTGGCGATGTTCGGCCCCCTGATGATCTTCACCTCGCGTGCCTCTTCGACCGGCAGGGGTGCCAACAGCATTTCGGTATTGATGACAATCTCATCCGGCTCGTTGATGCGCGGATAGGGGATCCCCAGTGTGCGCGGGTCGGTGATCTCGCCTCTCAAAGCCGAGGCGGCGGCGGTTTCCGGGCTCGTGAGGCAGACCTTGTCCTCGCGCGTCCCCGAACGACCCGGGAAGTTGCGTGGCACGGTGCGCAAGCTCAGTTTGTCCGTTGCGGGGGCCTGACCCATGCCGATGCAGCCATTGCACCCGGCCTGGTGAAGCCGCGCGCCTGCATGCAAAAGCGGACCGATGTAACCGTCACGAATCAGGTTTTCCAGAATCTGGCGCGAGGTCGGGTTGATATCGAACGAAACCCTCGGGTGCACGGTCTTCCCGCGCACAATCTCGGCGGCAACAGCGAAATCACGGTAACCGGGATTGGCGGATGATCCGACATAGGTCTGATACACTTCCATGCCTGCGACCTCGCGGACGGTCTTGACATTGTCCGGGTTCGACGGCATTGCGATCAAGGGTTCAAGCTTTGACAAGTCGATTTCGTCATGCAAATCGTAGGTCGCATCGCGATCCGCGGTGAGTTCGACCCAATCCTGTTCACGTTTCTGCCGCTTGAGAAATCGCCGCACCTCGGCATCGGAAGGGAAGACCGATGTCGTCGCTCCGAGTTCGGCGCCCATGTTGGCGATGACATGACGGTCCATGGCTGAGAGTGATGCCAGCCCTGGCCCGTAGTATTCGACGATGCGTCCCTTCGCTCCGTCAGCTTTGTGACGCCGGAGCATTTCGAGGATGACATCCTTCGCCGACACCCAATCCGGAAGTGACCCCGTGAGTTTGATTCCCCACACCAGTGGCATCTCGACAGAGAAGGGTTCGCCCGCGATGGCCATGGCAACTTCCAAGCCGCCCGCGCCGATAGCGAGCATGCCGATCGCGCCCGCCGCAGGTGTATGGCTGTCCGACCCAAGAAGCGTCTTGCCCGGTTTGCCAAACCGCTCCTGATGAACCGGATGACTAACACCGTTTCCGGCGCGGCTGTACCAGATGCCGAATCGTTGCGCCGAGGTCAGAAGAAACAGATGATCGTCGGGGTTCTTGAAATCTTCCTGAATCAGATTGTGGTCGACATACTGGCACGACAGTTCGGTCTTTGCGCGATCGAGCCCCATTGCTTCCAACTCAAGCATCACCAATGTGCCGGTGGCATCTTGCGTGAGCGTCTGGTCGATTCGGATGCCAATCTCCTTCCGCGGTGTCATGTCACCAGATAGAAGGTGCGACTTGATCAGTTTCTGTGCGACGTTGTGGGCCATATGGAATCTCTCCCCTGCTCCGTGGTCATTCTGCATGCCACTCAGTCGGCGGATTCGGTCGGCCGGCTGCCGGGCAGCGGCTGCCGTCTATGCCGATTGTAACCTTCCGGGGCGGCCGCGGCCCCAGCTCAATTCCAGCTCGACGTAGACGCGGCGCCACGGCGGTGGACTCCCTCGAAATTGCCCGCGTGCATTGCCACACGCTAATAGCGGCGGTGGCGTACTGGTGATCGCCGAAAATTCCTGCACGGCGTCTACGCCGAGATTCTCACCGAGCGCGCTACCGGGCGCCGTGTTCGCATAATCGTTAATCGTTATACCGTTCAGGCGGTAATTATTCTGGTTGGGACGACCACCTGAAATAGTTAAGTTAACGCCGTTCCCATGTTCAGTCTGGCCGGCATCGGTACGGTCTTGACTGCGCACCGTCAGCACGCCGGGCTGAAGTGTCGCCAACTGGGTCCAGTCCCGGCCATTCAACGGTAAATCAACAATTGTTTTTGAGCTGATGACGTTTTGCAGGGTTGAGCTTGCCAATTCCACGGTGGGAACCGCGCTCCGCCCCCGATGCCCTCGAAATACCCGATCAGCAAGCTCCGGAAATAGATGCCCGGCGTCAGCGACGGCCGCCCGTATTGGCCGCATAGAACTTCGCGCATCGGTCCTCGACAAACTCGTCGAAGCGCTCGGCCTCCAAGAACTCATTCAAACGCTGATAAAACGGATGCCCCGGCGCTGATGCCAACTCCGTGTGCGCGATCCACAACCCCTCTTGCTTCTCCCGCTGCTTGCGCGTGCCCATCGCCATGCCCGCATTCTACGAATCATCCCTGTGAATCACACAATCTTTTCCGTTCCCGAATCCAGACTTGCACCACAGGCTGTTAGCGGCCCTAGGTTAGATCCCCACCTGCCTCAAAACTCAATCGATGACTTATGTGAGCGTTTGTCTTTTCGCCTCGCCAGCAACAGGCGCTGCGCCCGAATCCGTTTTCGCAAGCCCTTGCGGATCACGTCTTCCGGCCCAACCTACCCGGCGCCTGAACCGTGGAGAACCCATGCGCCGAAGCCGTGAGTCCGTAACCGTCCTGCGCCAGGATCCGGCGCTCGGCAGACCACCGCCGCCGCCACCGGCGATGCGTTCGTAGAAAACCCGATGGCCGCGTCCCAGACGGCTACATCCCTGGATCGCGGGTGTTCAAATCGGTGATCGCAGTTCGGAACCATTTCCCAACTGTTTTAGGATCGTCCGCGAAGTGCGGCAACCCACCGTGTATGCAAGGGGTTGTATTAAATCACGGGACGCCATATTGTTGTCAAGACCTTTTTTGAAATCAACACAAATAGGCCTTTTTGACGCCGGGCAGCCTACTCGTCGACACAAGCACACGAAGTTAGCCCGAACAACTTGCCGCGTATCATCAGCTCTTGCAACCGGCTCCGGCGGTGGCCTGCTGTTGCATCGCATCCCTCAGCATACTCCAGATACCCGTGATCCTGCCTCTGGGTCGCTAGGCACAACAACTGGAAGCGAGCGGTCTGTCGGGCGCTCCGGTGCGGCGGGTAGAACCTGCATGCCGCACGACAGCCGCAGCCATCGAGCCTGCTCGTCGAGCCATAGCCGAGCTACTAAGTGGGTCCGCCAGGCGAGCGCACGCGCCTTCAGCTCGTTTGCAGTTTCCCCTCGCGTGTGAGAATGATCTTCACGGGCCTTCTTCATAACGTAAGCAGCCACAGCGCCCACGGCGGGGGCTGGTTGGGTCTTGTCCTACCGTGCCCGTTCAGTCCGGTGCACATCCTTAGCTATCAACACCCTGACTGCCCCTGAAGCTTTCTCGGCCGCGACCGTATCGATCTTGACGATCCGTGCATAGGGAATGTGCATCCTAAAATTCTCGAAGAGTTGCATCCACCGCAGCGAGGAATGTTCCTAAAAACATCTTGTCAGGGAGAGGGGTATATTTCATCTGTGCCTTCCGGATTCCCTGTGCTTTCGCCGAG
>PKXK01000231.1:18559-31145 GCA_003132325.1 Acidobacteriaceae bacterium | reverse complement strand
TCCCCGTGTAGATCAGGTTGCGTTGCAGCAGCATGTAGTGCTGCATGGCGAGCGGGGTTAGGGGTTGGCTGGCTGTGCCTATAACCTCGTCACCGATGCGGTTTGAGGCGGGCGATGAACGATCAGAACGGCGGTAACGCTGGGTCGTAGGGCTCCCACTTTTCGCTGGCGATGCTCTGCTTGAACTCTGACTCAGCGTCGTCTAAAGCCTCTTTGAGCGTCGGGTGTATGTGCACTTCCGCGTTTGATCTTTCCGCGATGAACTTGGGATTTGTCTGTACTACCCGTCCCTCGAAGATACGCACTTGGAACTGCTCCTGCTCGACCACTGCGATCTGGCGATAGAGGGCTTTCACTGCGAACGGCGGTATCTTGCAAAGCACGAGGTTGAGATGCACTTCTCCCAGCATGGTCGAATGCTACACTGGCAGCCGATCCAACCACAAGATAGCTTCGGCTGTGGTCGGCGGCACGGTCTTCATCATCGTCGCCTTGAATTGCAGCCCGTGCGCCTTGTCCGTGACCCACCCACCCTCGGCGCTCAGCGATTCCCACGCAGTCACGGAAGGCAGCGATCCTATGACCGTTGTTTCATCCCGCTGCCCGCGTACTTTGACTCGCAGGACACAGAAGCCGCTGTCGTCGTTGTGTAACGTGACACGCTCGACCAGTCCAGAAATTTCCCCGGTCGTGGGTCTGCGTTCTAAGATTGCGGCGTTCATTCGCGTGGGGATTCGTTTTGCGACGAGATGGTATCGTTCGGATGTAATTTCCATCAACCGTTGAGACCGCTATCCCAGACTAGGTGAGGATGAAGAGCGGCCCAGATGACCTTCAAGCTTCACGCACGCATCAACCGCTCCGACGCCCGCACGATCCGGCAGGCTCTTGACCAATTCGCCGCGAAAGACTCCGTCAGCGAGGCGGGCGATGAGTTCCTTGTCGAAGCCGAGATGGAAGGAGCCAGCGCAAAGGAACTGAACCGGACGCTGCTCTCTGCCCTGAGAAAAGTGGAGAAGAGGACGACGCTGCGTGCCGAGTGGACTTCCGGCGACACGACCGAGCGTTTCTTCGATTACGTCCTCAAAAAGACGATCAAGGCTTGATCGCCCAATTCCGCATCCGGGCGGCTGGTCTCGGTTTCTTAGGCCGACCTCTTTTGAGCGTCCTTTACCTTCGCCCATCTCAGCTTTTGGGCTGCGGCAATTTTCCTTCGAGCGGCGGCTGACATCGTTCTCTTTTTGGGCATTCTGACAACGTTTTGTTTCTGCCCGCCGTTCCTCCGCACCTTTGCCCAGCGTGCTCTCTGTGCAGCCGCGATCCTAGCTCTAGCTGCCGCTGACATCCGGCTCCTAGTTCCTCTCGGTTTCCTGTATGAACCGCCATTGGGCGCGGCCAGTGCCGCGTCAAGGCATTCGACTGCTCTTGCCGCCTGATCCCGCTCTTTCTTCAATTGCTAGACAACACCAGCCAAGTTAGCCATGAAATCCCCCGCGGCGGGGATTGTACCAAGACGCCGCTAAGAAGGCCGATCCTGCGGCGATTTGACTGCCCGGTGGGTTTCGGGTCGGCTCGGGCGTTTCATAGGTGCTGGGAGACTTTTGTACCACCGTGGGGGTCATTGTGGGCGCGGTATCGGCGCTGAGTACAAGCCATTTTGAAGAGCCTAGTCTGCGGACGCCTTGGATTGGCGCACTGATTTGAGTACGGATGCGTGGGTGGGTCACAACTCTTCGCTTTTGTCGGCGATACTCAGTTTGAACTGCCAGCCCTCAAAGCTCATCAACATGCGGCCAAACTCGTCCCAGTCGATCTCCCTACCATCAACAACGAGAAGCGGCACGCGGCCATTGCGGGCATCGTCCCACTCAATCCGCCCACGCACCACTCGTTGTTCCGCGATTTGCAGTCCGTGCTCGTCGTCCGTGAGATGCTTCGTGGACAAGGCACGGCGCATCTTTTCGATCAATCGCCCGAGCAGAGCCAGCAGGTCTTCCTCCGGATCACCGATGATTTGGAACTTGTAGCCAACCGGATGTCCACCGCAAAGTTCGAAGGCGTCGAGCGCGACTCCGGCCCCGAACAAATGGGTGCGAAAGTGAAACCCGTGGAGTTGTCCAGTGGAATCAACGAGACCCACCGGCTCGAACTTGGCGTTCTCGAATCCTGTCAGCCCAGCCATTTCCGCCACTTCCTTGTTGAAACATTTGCTACAGAGATGTCGATATCCGCCTTCAATGGAGCCGTAATTCACGATGTCGTAGCTCGGGGTGATGCGGGTGCAACTATCACAACGAGTTTCCCGGCTTCGCGTCAATTGAGATGGATCGCCCATGTTCGCTGAGCATAGCAGACCGCCAAACACAACAAGCGGTCGCACAATTCGGTCTTGGCGCTCGTTAGACCGCTGTTCCGCTGGCTCTAAGCCGCCTACTTTTTCTTCGCCGCTCTGAACTTCGCCCAGCGTGCACGTGCAGCCGCCGCGATCCTCTTTTTGCCTGCGCTTCAGTCTCCAACGACTGTGACGATGAGCGTGCGCTGGCGCCCTCGTACATCGCATTCGAGATGGAAAATCTGCTGCCAGGCACCGAGCACGAGCTTTCCATCCGCGATCGGTACGGTCAAGGACGGACCCAGTAGCGTCGCCTGCAGATGCGAGTGCCCGTTGCCATCTTGCCAAGCCTGTTCGTGGCCGTAGGTTCGGCTAGGTGGAATAAGCCTGTCCAGGACAGCGGGCAGATCATGCTTCAGGCCGGGCTCAAACTCAATCGTGCCGACCGCCGCTGTGCTGCCGACGTTGAAAACGTTGACCGTGCCGGTTCGGATGCCTGAGGATGTCACAATCGTACGATCTGCTCGGTGATATCGAGCATGTCGCCGTGCCCTTTTGTCATCAGGGGAATCTGCTGCTGATAGCTCATAATTTTGTACCCTGCCGCTCCGGAGTGGCGCTGCTGGCCTATTCCTGTCCGTCAATATACACGGCCACGGATAAGCCTCGTCGTTCGTAGGAGGGGTAGGACTGAGCAGGGGAGCCGGCGGAGCGACTCGGGAAGTGTGTTGGTAAAATAGACAGTGGCTGTTTCGGTTGAACTGCATAACACAGGTGATCCCGCGATCGGGCGAGAGGTTCAGGCGCTGGTTGAGCACGCTTTGAGCGACAGAGCGGGAGACTGGCGAGTATCAATCGTTGGCTCCCGCGCCAACGAAAATTGGGAGATGAAGGTCGAGGGCCCGAACGGGTTTGAGCGGTCGTACACATTGGTGGGAAGTGCGGGAGAGCACCAGCCTGTGGTGATCGGGAACGTGCTTCTGAAGTTGTTACCTGCGAAGATGCCCCAGCGGTGAAAGGGATCTCCCCTTCATAGTGTGAATTGTGTAACAGCAGAGGGGCCGATCCCCCCGCTACCTGCTTCCTACTGATACCAGTGATACCGTTTCAGTGGGAAATACAGGCAATAGCGGAAACTATAGAAACTGTAGCCTAAGTTCGGATTCGTTTGTAACCCACTAAAAACTAGGGTATTATCGTGGAAGTGTAGTGTTCATCGGCACTTGCAGGTAGCGGCGGTAATAGAATCCCTCCCTCTCCGCCAGTGTTTTTGCCATCTGGAGCGCGTTTCATAAATCGGGTTTGTGGGTGGGCACCGCGTCAGCCGTGCCGTTTAGAGCCGACCAAAACGCTGCCTCTAGCCCCTGACCTGCGAGGCATTTATTAACCCACTCTGGCATGTGTGAGTGATCCCGCGCTGAAACCAGAATCACGAAGGAGGTGCCGGTGAAGACGCGTCAAGCGGCGCAGATGAATTAATTGTAAAACTTTGTATGCGGCTAATTTGTTTTTTGCGCAGTGCAGACTTTTGCCTTTTCAGCGCAAAAAACACTTCGCTTCAGCAGGCGCAGCGCCGGGTTTGGGCGCTTCTATGCCTTCACTGTATTCCGGTTCGGGAGTACGAATCGTCCGACTGCCGCAGTTCCTGCCATCCATCGAGCAGGCAAAGAAAACAGGTTGACCACGCTTTCATTGAACGTCGTGATCGAGCCGAGGCTGCAGCGATGGTCGTTCACGATCACTGGCCCTCTAGCGCGACATCAGAAACTCGATTTGCTGCTCCATTTCAGAGATCGCGATGGGAGCCAAGTTAGCGTCATGCAGTTGCTGGTTGAGTTGCGCCAACCTGGTTTGCTTGAATCTGGCCCACTCCGCGATGCGCGCTTTAACCTGTTGGCTTGACTCCGTGTAAACCGCGATGGCCTGCGAGGGCACGGCGCGATCTCCGCTTTCGACCGCCCGCAGAGCCGATGCCAGACCCGCGTAGGCCTCTTCCAACCCGGGCCCCTCCTCGGTCGCGTGTTCCGTGTTCACAACAACCTTGTTCGCAAGTATCTTGCCGATTCCGGATCGCGCCTCATCCAGCGCCGACTTGAGCTGTGCGCTTTGTGCTCCTAAGTTCTGTTGCCCCAGCTTCTGTTGAATGTCACCGAGCTGTTTCTGAACCGAACCGATCTCGGCCAGTGTGCGGCGCGCTTCGATGGTTTCGCCAAAGATCTGTCGACCCAACTGCAACTGCTGCGTCAGTTCCTCTGGAGTCGCGGGCGAGCGCGGGTCCATGATGACTTTTAGCGATTGGTTTTGCGCTTTCCCATCGACCGTCAAGCGGACCTGATAGATTCCCGGCACCGCCTTCGGCCCGCTCGGATTGCGGTACTCCGAGTCTTCGTCCGCGCTCGGGCCGCCGGAACTACCCCAGGCCAGATTCCAGACGAAACGGTGCATCCCGGCAGTTTTCTCGAGGACTTCAGGCTTGGGGAACCAGCGCTCGGCCACGGGCAGGGTCGCGTGTTTCGCCGCGCGCTGACTTTCTGAAGAATGATCCTCTGAAGAAAACTTTCGGATGAGATTCTGCTGTGCATCGAAAACTTCCAGCCGAACAGCGCTCACCGCGGACGGAAGGAAATAATCGATCATCGCGCCACTCGGAGGATTCTCCGCCGTTGGCTCTTCGGGCGGAAGCGGCGTGCCGGTGAACCAGTCGTTATCCACACGAACCGCAGTGGCCGGGCGGTAAAGCCACGGGCCGCCCGCTCTTCTCGCCTCAATCGCCTGGCGCAGCGGCGTGATGTTATCGAGAATCCAAAAGGAACGCCCGTGCGTGGCAATCACCAAGTCGTCGCCGTGGATGGCAAGATCGCGAACCGAGCTGACGGGCAGGTTCAATTGCAAGGACTGCCAGTGGTCGCCGTCGTCCCACGATACGTAAACTCCAAATTCAGTTCCCGCGAAGAGGAGCCCTCGGCTTTGCGGGTCTTCGCGAACGGCGCGCAAAAATGCCGGGGCGGTAATGCCGTTCGTGATCGGTTGCCAGGTAGCCCCGTAGTCCCGCGTGCGATAGAGGTAAGGCGTCTGATCGTCGAGCCGGCCGCGATCGACGGCGGCATAGGCCACCGCCGGATCGAAATGCGAAGCTTCAATCAGCGAGATTTTGCTCCAGTCGCTCAGTCTTGGCGGGGTGACATCGTTCCAGTTCTTTCCTCCATCGCGCGTGAGGTGAATCAATCCCGTATCGCTTCCCACCCAGATCAAATCGCGATTGAGCGGCGAGGGCGCGATCGTGAACACCACACCATAGCCGGCCCGTTTGGCTTCCTCGACCGTTGGCGAACCTTGGGCTGACGGACTCGGCGGTTTCGCAGCTTTTGTATCACCCGCATCACCGGCCGCCCCGGTGAGATCGGGGCTGATGGTCTCCCAGTGCAGACCGCCATCCACCGTCCTCATCACATACTGCGTCCCCAGATAAAGCGTTGTAAGGTCAGCCGGGGAAAGTACCAGCGGCGGAGTCCAGGGCGCGCGATATTTGCGCTCATGGACCTCCGAGTCCCACCGAAATGCGGGCCACGGAGTGATGTCCTGGCTGAAGCCAGTCCGTTTGTTGAACCGGGCAACGGTACCGAAAGTCCCACTTAGATAAATGACGTCGGGGTCCTTCGGATCGAGCGCCAGGTATCCGCTCTCGCTGGGGCCGGCCGGAAACCAATCCCGCGGCGTGATCTGACCGTGGTCGGTGCGGCTTACCACTGCGGCAGCGCCGGTGTCCTGCTGCGCGCCATACACAACGTAAGGAAACTGGTTGTCGGTAGTCACGTGATAGAGCTGCGCCGTGGGCTGGTTGTACCAACTGCTCCACGTCTGGCCGCGATTCAGGCTGATCGTGGTTCCCTGGTCCGTTCCGAGCACCATGCGGGCCGAATTCCTGGGATCGATCCAGAGCTGGTGATAGTCGTCTCCACCGGGCGCGCCTCGCAAAACCGAAATCGTCTTCCCGCCATCCTCCGATCGATAGAGAGCAATATTCGGGACATAGATCACATCGGGATTCTGCGGGTCAATCGAAATGCGAGCGAAATACCACGCCCGGCTGGTCAGCCGAGGATCGCCGTTAGCCAGCACCCAGGTGTTGCCTCCATCGTCAGAACGATAGAGGCCGGATTTTTTCGCCTCGGATCCTTTAACCTCGATCAGCGCGTACACGCGCTTGCCGTCGGGCGCAACATCGACGCCAACCCGCCCCCAATCGCCCTCGGGCAGCCCGCGTCCCTCAAGACGCGACCAGGTTTTGCCCGCATCTTGAGAACGGTAAAGGCCGCCACCGGGTCCATCGATCGGAGCGTACGTGCTCCACGGCGGACGATGCGTACGCCACGTGCCGGCAAACAAGAGCTGCGGCGCGGAAGAACACATCGCCAAATCGGATATGCCGATTTCAGGCCCCAGATCCAGAACCCGCGTCCAATGCATTCCCCCATCGAAGGATTTATAGACGCCGCGCTCTTGGTTGGGGCCATAAGCGTGTCCCAGAGCACCCACATAAACGATGCTCGCATTCTGCGGATCGATCACAATGCGGCTGACTTGGCGCGTGCCCTCCAAGCCGATGTGATTCCACGTCGCGCCGCCGTCGCTCGATTTGTAGACCCCGTTGCCCGTAGAAAGGTCGGAACGAATGTCGGTTTCGCCGGTTCCCGCATAAATCGTCTTAGGATCGGAGGGAGCCACGGCCAATGCGCCGATCGAGGCCACGGGCTGGCCGTCGAAAATCGGCGTCCAGACAACTCCGGCATCGGTCGTCTTCCAGATGCCGCCATCCACCGAGCCGAAATAGAAGGTAGCCGAGTCGCCCGGTACACCGGCCACGGCCACCACGCGTCCACCGCGAAAAGGGCCGATCAGTCGCCATTTGAGCCCATTCACCAGTTCCGGAGGAACCGCCTGGGCAAGAACCGCAACCGTGAGCAGCAGAAAAGAACAAGCAGGAATACCACGCTTCAAACACGACCGGAATTTGCGCAAGTTAGGAGACCCTCGTTTTGGGTATTCAGTTTAGATGAAGTGGCGCTCTCGAAGCACGACGAAATTCCTTGTCTGGTTTTCACCGTTCGGTACCTCGATGCGTTTTGAAGGAGCATTTACAAGCTACGGGAGANNGCTTTAGCGATACCACCAGTTCCCCGCAATCAACGCCCCTTTAGGGGCTGGGGGGCAAACCCTGACTCCTCCACAGCCCTTCCAAAATTCTGGAAGCAGACTAAGGTAATCACGTCCAGCGACTTTATCGGCATCGTAGCGCCGCACCTCACCCCGTGACCACCATCACTGCGAACCGCTCGCCCCTGTGCCAGCTTATGGGAATGAGCCCCCTTATCAAAAACGATCGCGCAGCTTGGTTGCAAGGGCCTCCGGCCGATTGCTCCGTTCTTCCCGCCGAGCGCAAGAACCCTTGTCGGCTGGTCCTTTTGGGCGCCCCGGGAGTGGGCAAAGGCACGCAAGCCGAAATCCTGACGGCGCGTCTCGGCGCTTGCCATCTCTCGACCGGAGACCTCTTTCGAGCGGCGAGCAAGCGCCCCGACTGCGAGCAATCCCCAGCCATGAAGGCGGCAACCCAGTACATGCGCCGCGGCGACCTGGTGCCCGATTCCACTGTTTGGGAGATGGTGCGTGAGCGCAGCAAGTGCATCATCCACTGCGGCGGCTTCATCCTCGACGGGTTCCCCCGCACCCTGGGCCAAGCCCAGTCACTCAAAGAGTTGATGGAAAAGGAGACCTTGTCTCTCAGCGCTGTGGTGAACTACGAACTGACGGTGGATGAGATCGTCGGGCGACTGAGCGGCCGCCGCACCTGCGGAAAATGCAAGTCGGTGTTCAACGTGAAAGAACGGCCGCCGAAGTTCGAGGGCGTCTGCGATCGCTGCGGCGGACGCCTGCTGCAGCGCGAAGACGACCGCCCCGAGGCCATCGCCGTCCGTTTGGAAGCCTACGACCGAAGCACCGCGCCCCTCATCCAGTTCTACAAGGATCTCGGCCTGCTGCTGCCGATTCTAGCCAAGGGATCTCCCGAGGAAATTGCAGCACGCACCATAGACCGGTTGAATGCTCTGGCAGGTTGACTGCCTTGTAAGGGGGAGCGCCGGGAGTCCTCCAACGCAGATCCCAGCACGCGCTTACGCTGCTAAATCATCGGCTGGCCGGCGTATCGGCGGTTCTTGGCTCCGCGCCGCCAAAATGCGTGCGGCGCTCTCCCTGCCGCTGCAACCGGAAGGCCGGAACGATCAGAGCCTGTTCCAGCGTGGGACGATTTAGCTGCAACAGAGTTTCTGCCGCTTGGTTCGACTCCGCGTGTTTGCCGAGCTTTTGGTACGCCACCACCAGCGTGCGCAGGGCAAACGGATCGCGGTCGTCCTCTTCCAGATCCTGCACCGCATTGTCCGAAAAGCTTTTACGTACTAAAGTAACGAGCCCTCCCCAACTATCCCGAATGGCCATGGATGCGATAGCTTGATACCTTCTAGTTTAGGAAGCGCAATGGGCTTCAGTGTGCGTGTGAACTAAATTCTCGGGCAACCTGGTGGCACGAATAACGGGAGATCCAGCCCCGGAGGGGCGACCGAGCTTAGCCCAGCGCTTCAGCGCTGGGTAAAGTGGAAGAAACGATTCAAGTCCCGGAGGGACGACTGAATTCTCATGCACACACTTCACCGCTTTATCGCTGGAGGAAAGGCGGCAAAATGATTAAAGTGCCGGAGGGACAATCGAGTTCTCACGCGCACTCTGAAGTGCAGCGCCGTCTTGCCTATTTCAACCAGCGCCGCGACGAAATCGTATCGACCATCCGCGAGTTGGTCGAAATCGAATCTCCCAGCGACAACAAGGCCGCTGTCGACCGCATCGCCGAGGTGGTCGCCCAGAAATTTTCCCAGCTCGGCGGCGAGGTCGGGATTCACCAGGCAAAAGACTTCGGCAATCACCTGCAAATCGACCTCGCTGGCAAGTCCACCAAGCCGGTGCTGCTGCTCGGTCACTACGACACCGTCTACCCGCTGGGCACGCTCGCCACCATGCCGTGCCGCGCCAACGGCGACAAACTGACCGGCCCCGGCGTCCTCGATATGAAATCCGGCATCGCATTGATGCTCCACGCACTCGCCGCTCTGCAACAGTGGCATGGCGGATTGCCGCGTCCCGTGACCGTGCTTCTGGTGTCCGACGAGGAAGTCGGCAGCGATTCGTCGCGAGCCATCACCGAGTCGCTGGCGAAAAAAGCTGCGGCCGTGCTCGTCCTCGAACCTTCCTACGGACCCCAGGGTGCCGTGAAGACCGCGCGCAAGGGAGTTGGCGAGTACGTCGTCAAAGTTACCGGCAAGGCGTCTCATGCCGGCCTCGATTTCCAGAAGGGCGTGAACGCGATTCTGGAACTGGCGCGTCAAATCGAAAGAATCTCCAGCTTCACTGAACTGAAGAAAGGCTTGACGGTAAACGTCGGAATCGTGAGCGGGGGATCGCGCACCAATGTTGTTCCGGCGGAAGCGTCGGCACAGGTCGATGTTCGCATCGCGCGCATGAAAGACGCAGCCGGAATCGACAAGAAGATGCGCAGCCTGCGCCCCTTCAACCGCAAGTGCAAAATCGAGGTCACCGGAGGCATCAATCGTCCGCCCATGGAACGCACCGCCGGGGTCGCCGCGTTATACGAGCAGGCCAAGGCCATCGCACGCGACCTGGGATGGAAGCTTGGCGAAGCAGCGGTCGGCGGCGGTTCCGATGGCAATTTCACCGCCGGTTTGGGCATCCCAACCCTCGACGGTCTCGGCGCCGTAGGCGACGGAGCCCACGCCCCGCACGAGCACATCCTGATCTCGGAGTTGCCCCGCCGAGCCGCGCTCCTTGCCGGGCTGATCGAGGCCGTGTAAATGAGTCACACAGTCCGGTGACGGGCATCACGCTTTGACCTGTGGGTCTGCACTAACCTAGAATTGAGTTTGGGGCCCTTGGACTGCTGTTGCGCCCGCGCCGGGCAACCCCGCTGGAGGTTCTTATGCCGGGAAAATTGGGATTGCCTGAGATTCTGTTGATTCTTGCCGTTGCGCTGCTCCTGTTCGGACCGAGCAAACTCGGCGCTCTGGGCAAGGGCTTAGGCGAAGGTATCAAGAATTTCAAGTCGGCCATAAAAGAAGGCGAAGAAGGCGACGAGAAGAAACCGTAGTCGCTCGTGTGGTGCGGACACTCCTGTCCGCGAACCGCTTGCACAATGGGAAGTTTGCGTTACACGACTCCTGCCTGCCGCAGCATCCCCCACACCCGCGCCACTGGCAGTCCCACCACGTTGCTGTAATCCCCTTCGATGCGAGGAATCCACCGGGAAGCGATGCCTTGAATCGCGTAGNNGATTTCGGACATCGTAACCGAAGTGGTTTCACTGGCCACCGACCACTGGCCACTGACCACTAAACAGACGCCAGTAATCACCCGATGCTCGCGCCCTGAGAGCAAGCGCAGCATGCGCGCGGCGTCGGTGGCGTCGGAAGGCTTGCCGAGAATCTCGCCATCGACCACAACCACGGTGTCGGCTCCAAGCACGAAATCGTGAGGACGTTGACGCGCAACCGCAAGCGCCTTCTCACGAGCCAGTCGCTCGGCACAGTCCTTCGCGCCTTCTCCAGTCAACGGGTCTTCCGCAATATGCGCAGGCTGCACTTCGAATGGAATGCCGGCGTTGCGCAGCAATTCCTGGCGACGCGGCGATGCAGAAGCGAGGATTAGCATGGAGGCTTTGATTTTAGAACGCGGAAACTGCGAACGCGAGCACTGCGAGAAAAACAAAAGAGCGTTTCATATGTGGGACGCCTTGCCTAAAGGCGGTTCACAGTTCTTCGCATCTCAAAATGCGATCCGCCCGGAAGGTCTTGAATCTCTCGTTATCAAATGCACCTAAATAATCGTAGCCATTGCTCCCGCGTCCTTTGCAGGACAGCCGTATAAAGCGCTGGGTAACGACGCCATCAATGTCAGAGTATTCGAGAAAACATATCCGCTCTGGCTGGATTTCCTCCGTCCAAACGATTTCTTCAACCCGAAAAGGGTCGTGAAACTCAGGTCGAATTGGCTTCGGGTTTTCAGGAAACTCGCCTCTTTGTATAAAATCCATCATCTCGGCTTCAGATATGACAGTTACCCCGATTTTCGCAGCCCGTCTTGCCTTGTTCGTGTCGAAGCGCGAGGCCACGAGATAATTCACATCGTAATTAACGCCGTCTACAAATCGTGCACTGGTGCGTGCCTCTATGAGTTGTGCGGCTGACTTCCGCGGTATTGATAATGTCCCGGTTATTGCGACCTTCACAGTCATCGACCCAGCCCAGCTACACGTCCGGTTCGACACGCTGCCACTCATTCAAGTCTTCGGGAATCCCCAGGTTCGCGGTATCAGTACCGATTGAAATCGAGGCCGTGTGGCCACCCGCAACGTCCCCCGCCGCTTGCTCCGGTCGGGAGTAACTTCCCAAAGAATTATCGCCGTATATGACATGAAAGCGCCCTTCGGATTCGGCGATATAAAAGGGGCCAATTCTCGTGTTAGCAACGTACAGTTTTCGCATTTGGAGGCGGATTATATCGTAAAGGTCCGACTACATCAGTGATCTTGGATTGCTGGCGTTATCCTCTTGCGGACATTCGGGAAGTCCGGGATAGCCCAGAGCAAAGAGAAGACACGCTTACTCCAGCGCTTCCGGCTCAATCGAAATGTTCTTCTCGCCTTGGACGCGCTTCTCCCAGTATTTTTTCACCCAGGCTTCGAAGCTCTTGCCGGCGGCGGTATCGCGTCCGGTAAAGGCGATAGCCGCGATTTCGGAGAAGGGAATGGCCGGCCGCTCATTGCCGCCAGCAAGCATCACACGCACGACGGAGTTCGCGAGCGTCGAACCAATGCGGCGGTCGAAAAGATATCCGGTGATTGCGGAACCGTTCTTGCAAGTGACCGTTACATCCCCGCGATAATCAAACGCCTTTTCGATCACCGCTCGCACATCGGCCTCGGTAGCAAGCTGCGGAATCCATCCCTGGAGGTTTTCGCGCTCGAATCCGGGGACAACCTCGAGTTCATCGGTGCCGTGCGGTTGAGCTAGAGCCTGCGCGCTGTGGGGTAGCGCAGGTTCGTGCCCATGTTCGCGACCGCTCATGCGTGGCTTTCTTCCGCTTGCGGAGTCGCAGTAGGTGCTTCAATCTGCACCAGCGGATTGTAGGAGTGCACCG
>PKXK01000231.1:0-18547 GCA_003132325.1 Acidobacteriaceae bacterium | reverse complement strand
GCGGATTGCCCGACTCGGTGCCATAGCTCGCCCACTCCGTCGTTTCCATCAGTTCTTTATAGGAATCGGCGTAGCCGTCTTGCAGCAGGTAGCAGGGCTTCTGCCATCCGAAGATGTTATAGGTCGGCATGCCCCAGGGCGTGCACTTGTAGTGGCGCTTGCCCATCAGGTATTCGAGGAAAAGCGGCGACTGGTTGAACCGCCAAGTCTTCTTGCGATTCGAAAGCATGGCGCGGAACATGCGGCGAATCCGGGCGCGTCCCATGAAGTGTTTCTGGTCGGGCGCCTTGTCGTAGGAATACCCAGGCGAGACCATCATGCTCTCGACCCCGACGTCCATCATCTCGTCAAAGAATCGGCGCACGCTGTTAGGATCGGCGCCATCGAACAGCGTGGTGTTGGTGGTCACGCGGAAGCCGGCTTCGACCGCCGCACGGATCCCGTCGAGTGCGAGCTCGTATCCACCTTCGCGGCACACGGAAAAATCGTGGTGTTCTTTCTGCCCGTCCACGTGAACCGAGAAGCTCAGGTACTTGCTGGGCTTAAACAGGTGCAATTTTTCTTGCAGCAGCAGCGCGTTGGTGCAGAGATAAATATATTTCTTGCGCGCCACCAGGCCTTCCACAATCTCGGCAATCTGCGGATGCATCAGCGGCTCGCCGCCCGGTATCGAAACCATCGGCGCTCCGCACTCATCGACCGCTTTAAAGCAGTCTTCCGGCGAAAGATCTTTCTTCAGAATGTGGGCCGGGTACTGGATCTTGCCGCATCCCGCGCAAGCCAGGTTGCAGCGGAACAGCGGCTCGAGCATGAGCACGAGCGGATAGCGAGTGCGTCCAGCCAGCTTCTGGCGCAGAACGTACGAGGCCACCGTCCACATCTGGGATACAGGAACTGCCATCACCCCTCCGGAAAGGATATCTGTCTATGATACCGGATTCTGGTTACGTGCAGAACCGGCTTGCCCGGGGCATCTCCGCAGGCCGCGAATTCACTGCGAATTGACAAAGTTCACCTCAGGAACGTAGTAGCATCTTGTCGGCCTGCGGGAGGCTCGTGGCTGCACCCAAAGGCGTCGAATCGAGCCGGCGGGAACGCACACTTTTGCACTATAGTCGCAACCGCATTTCCCACCGCTGCGACTAGGGAACGGCCCTGGATGAACGACGATTTGGTCTTTTGCCAGGCTGCTTTCCCGGTCCGTGGCCGCCCTGGTTCTTCTCTCCGCCCTTGCAGCGTTCTTGCCCTTGGCGAGCGCGCAGACTTACACAATCCACGGCAACACACCGGGATTCATTCAGAAAGCTCAAGACCTCGGAGCGGTCGATCCCTCCTGCGTGATCTCAGTCACCGCCTGGCTGAAGCTCCATAATGAAGCTAAGTTGGACAAGTTGGTCGAAAGCCAAAGACAGAAGGGCTCTCCCCAATTACCAGAAGTGGATCACGCAAGACCAGTTCAATTCCAGCTTTAGCCCGACTGCGCAGGAAGTAAAGGCGGTACAGAATTTCCTGTCGGCGCATGGGCTCACCGTGCTTACCGTAGCCGAAAACAACTTCTACGTGAAAGTGCAGGGGACGGCAGGAGCGATTGAAAAGGCCTTCAACGTACAAATTGACAGCTACAAGCTGAATGGCGAGACCTACCGCTCCAACAAAGCCGATCCATCGGTCAAGGACTCGTCCGGCGGCCTTATCGCCGCGGTCACCGGACTCGACGATTACGGCTTCCAGCCGATGGTGGCCTTTCCCTCAGGACCGGAGGGCACGGCCATGAAGCCCGTTCCGCTCAACGCAGTAACTCCGGACGGACACTTCTTTGAAAGCCAGTGTTTCCGCGCTCCCGAAACCCACACCTTCACCGGAGGAGGCAACACTGCCACCTACACCGGCAATCGCTACGGCGCCGACATCACCAACACTTCCTATGGACATCTGCCGCCCTGCGGTTATCAGCCCAAAGAGATGCAGACGGCCTATGACATGACTGCGCTCTACAGCGCCGGCTGGGATGGAACCGGGCAAACCGTCGTGATCACCGATGCCTTCGGTGACGACACCATCGCCGGCGATGCGGAAGTATTCTCGCAAATCTACAATCTGCCCGATCTGACCCCGTCAAATTTCCAAGTCCTGCGCGCGCCCGGCGCCATCCATAACCCCGGCAAGGGTCATTTTGGCGGCAGCGCGGGTTGGAGAGACGAAATCACACTGGACGTGGAATGGGTCCACGCCATGGCTCCTGGAGCCAATATCGTGCTGGTCATCGGGCCGAACAACGGCTCACACCTTGACGAGGCCATCAACTATGCCGTCGTCCATCATCTGGGCAACACGATTTCCAATAGCTGGTCGGGCGTCGAAGGCTTCGGAAACCCTGCTCAATTGATCCGCGACAACCGCATCCTCGAGTCGGCAGCTGCCCAGGGTATCGACGTGAACTTCTCCTCCGGTGACTCTGGAGACTTCGCCGCCAGGGTCGGATTCAAGACGGTAGGCTTCCCCGGCAGTTCGCCATTCGCCACATCCGTCGGCGGCACCAGCCTGGCGCTGAATCCGGATAACACTATGAACTTCCAAACCGGCTGGGGAACCAACCTGACGGAACTTTCGGATACCATCGCGTTGGGCAGCCCGCCGCTGGTTCCACCTGCAAATCTGGGATTCCAGTTCGGCGCGGGCGGCGGGACGAGCCTGACCTTTGCCAAACCGTCGTTCCAGAGCGGCCTTCCTGGATCCATGCGATTGGTGCCCGACATCGCCATGCTGGCCACCCCTATACCGGCGTGGAGATTATCGAAACCTTTAACGGCCAACTGAGCGTTGGCGTGATCGGTGGAACCAGTCTTGCCTGTCCGATGTTCTCGGCGATCATGGGAATCGCTTCCCAAAAAGCCGGGCACGGGCTGGGACAAGCGGCCCAATTGGTGTACAACCTGCCCGCCGGCGCAGTAACGGACGTTCTGGCGGTCAGCTCGCCGAACAATGTGTCCGGGGTTATCAACGGCACCACTATTGAGACGGCCGACGATCTCGCCGCTCCTCTCGATGGCACCACCAGTTACTACAGCGCGTTCTATAACAGTCCGTATTCGACGCTCTGGTTCGTAATCACCTTCGGCACCGATAGTTCACTAACCACGGGCCTCGGCTGGGACAACGTGACCGGTGTCGGCACGCCCGACGGTTGGAACTTTGTGAATGCGCTCGCGCCCTAGCATTCAGCCGCGAAGCGGCGTAAGAACGCAGCCCACGGCGCAAGCCGTGGGTTAAAGCGAAAGACAGACAAGCCCCAACGGGGCGAAAGAATAGTCCTCTCTTAGCGCAGGACACCTGAATCCGGTCCTGCGCTTTTTCTTGCCTCCGCCGCACCCCTGCTAGAATCGACCTATCCTCATGGAAGCCGCTCGCATCCGCAATTTTGCGATCATTGCGCACATCGATCACGGAAAATCCACGCTCGCCGACCGCCTGCTGGAGCTGACCGGGTCCCTCGCCATGCGCGAAATGCAGGAGCAGGTCCTGGACTCGATGGACCTGGAGCGCGAGCGCGGCATCACGATCAAGGCCCACGCCGTCCGCATGTTATACCCCGCCCAGGATGGACAAATTTACCAGCTCAACCTGATCGATACGCCCGGCCACGTGGACTTTTCCTACGAAGTCTCGCGCTCCCTGGCCGCCTGCGAAGGCGCCCTGCTGGTGGTGGATGCCTCGCAGGGCGTGGAAGCGCAGACCCTGGCAAATTCTTATCTGGCGATCAATCACGGCCTAGAAATTGTTCCGGTCATCAACAAGATCGACCTGCAGAGCGCCGACGTTGCCCGCACCAAGGAGATGATCGAGAGCGCGGTCGGCCTCGATGCCTCCGATGCGTTGCTCATCAGCGCCAAGACCGGCCAGGGCGTGCCCGACGTTCTCGAGGCAATCGTGAAGCGCGTTCCCCCGCCAAAAGGCGCGCCGGAACGCCATCTCCAGGCTCTGCTGTTCGATTCCTGGTTCGATCCCTATCGCGGAGTTGTAGTGCTGGCGCGCGTCTTCGAAGGCAGGTTGCGCAAAGGGCAGAAGGTCCGTCTCTGGTCGAACGGCCACGTTTTTCAGGTGGAAACGCTGGGTGTGCTCACGCCGAAGCCGGTGGAAGTCGACGAACTGGTGGCAGGCGAAGTCGGATTTCTGATCGCGGGGATTAAGAACGTCGCCGATACCAAGATCGGCGACACCATCACCGACGACGACCGCCCTTCGCTGCAGGCATTGCCGGGCTTTGAAGAAATCAAGCCCATGGTTTTCGCCGGCCTCTACACCGTGGACGCGCACGAGCACACGGCGCTGCGCGAAGCCTTGGAAAAATTGAAGCTGAACGATTCGTCGTTCTTCTTCGAGCCGGAAAGTTCGGTGGCCCTCGGATTCGGCTTCCGCTGCGGGTTTTTGGGCCTGTTGCATATGGAGATCATCCAGGAACGCCTGGAACGCGAATACAATCTCGACCTGATCACGACCGCCCCGGGTGTGCGCTACCAGATCACCAAGACCGATGGCAAGGTGATCGAGGTGGATAATCCCTCACACTGGCCCGATGTGAGCGAGATTGCGAAAGTGGAAGAGCCGGTAATTCTCGCCGTGATTTTGACCAACGAGGAATATGTAGGCGGCATTCTGAAGCTGGTCGAGGAAAAACGCGGCAAGCAGAAGAGTTTTGAATATGTCAGCTCTTCGCGCGTGATGCTGCAATACGAGCTGCCGCTGAATGAAATCGTGCTCGATTTTTACGACCGCCTGAAGTCGGTGTCGCGCGGCTACGCTTCGCTCGACTATCATCTGTCCGGCAACTGGGTTTCGCCGATGTCCAAGCTCGACATCATGGTGGCGGGCGAGCCAGTGGATGCGTTGTCGACCATTATCCATCGCGATTTCGCTTATGACCGCGGTCGAGCGCTGGCGGCGAAGATGAAGCAACTGATCCCGCGCCAGATGTTTGAGGTGGCAATCCAGGCGGCAATTGGGGCGAAGATCATAGCCCGCGAAACCGTGCCAGCGATGCGCAAGAACGTGATCGCCAAATGTTACGGCGGCGACATCAGCCGCAAACGCAAACTGCTCGAGAAGCAAAAAGCAGGCAAGAAGCGCATGAAGCGTATCGGCCGCGTGGATATTCCACAGGAAGCGTTCCTGGCCGTGCTCAAGGTGGGCGAGGACAACGGCTAGGGGCTTTCCGAAAACCTAGGGCTGCTCAGTCAGACTTGCTTAGCGGGTACCTGCATGAACGAGATCGTCGTGCCCGGGACCCTCCTCGTAGGCATGTTCGCCGTGGATGGATTCATCGAGCCCGATTTCCTCGCTCATCTCGCTGACTTTCACCGTCGTAAACATATCGATGATGCGCAACATCGCGTAGGTAAACACGAACGCCCACACCGACGAGAACGTCACCGCCACCACCTGCTTCAGAAGGAACGTCGGATCGCCGTAGAGCAGTCCGTTCGCCCCGTCGGGATTAAATTGCTTGTTGGCGAAGATTCCCAGCATGACGATCCCGAGGAAGCCTCCTACCCCGTGAACTCCCCAAACATCCAGCGCGTCGTCCCACTGCATCTTGTTTTTCATCTCCACGGCGTAGTAGCAAACCACTCCAGCAACTATGCCAATGATGACCGCAGTGGTGGGAGAAACATACCCGGCCGCGGGAGTGACGGTCGCCAGCCCGGCAACGGCTCCTGTCAGCAATCCGAGGAACTTGGGCTTCTTTTCGTTGAACCATGCCACCAGCAACCAGGCAACCGCCGCGAACGAGGCAGCCAGATCGGTATTGAGAAATGCGGTGGCGGTCACTGAATCGACTCGCATTTCGCTGCCCGCGTTAAACCCGTACCATCCGAACCACAGCAAGCCGGTTCCCAGTGCAACCAGCGGGATGCTGTGCGGTCCGCGATCAGCCGTGTGCCGCTTCCCCACGTACAGCACCGACGCCAAAGCGGCGATGCCCGCGATGTTGTGCACCACAATGCCGCCCGCGAAATCTTTCACGCCCCATTGCTGCAGGAAACCTCCACCCCAAACCATGTGCACGAACGGAAAATAAACAAAAGTCAGCCAACCCGTCAGGAAAAGCATGTACGCCTTGAACGTGACCCGGTTGGTAAACGCCCCCGAGATGAGTGCCGGAGTAATGATGGCGAACATCATCTGATACGCAATGAACACAAATGCCGGTATGGTGTCGCTCGGCAAAGACGGGGTAGTGAGATTGACCCCGCGCAGAAATGCAAGGTGGAAGTTGCCGATGACCCCGTGCCAGTCGCCGCTGAAACACAGCGAATAGCCGTATAGGTACCAGATCACCGTCGTCCAGCCCATCGAGACAAAACTCTGAATCATGATGGCAAGCACATTCTTCCGCCCGACCAGGCCGCCATAAAAAAATGCGAGGCCGGGTGTCATCAGCATGACCAGGCTGGTGCATAAAATCATGAACCCCGTATTGCCAGTATCGAGATGCAGCATAGGAATTTCTCCGAACAACAAAGTTAGAAGCTATGAGGATCCGCTGTCGAAGAAGTCCTCCAATCACAACCCTCCCCAACGTCATACGTCGATGGCGCGCGGATAACCGTCACTGTGCCGCATTCCTTGCCGACCACGAGCATAAAAGAGGGGTTTGGACGTGCTGCCGAGCTGGAACAGAAGGAAACGCGAGCGCTCTCGGCGACAGGCTGACTTGGACTATGAGGACCGCGAGATCCTCCTTTCTGAACGAGCGTATGTCTTGGCGAGGATCCCCGCCGTGAGGCTCGTCACAGCTGGAGGTGACACAAACGGTTACCCCTCAAGTAAGGGCTAGAGCGGATTCACCGTTGCTGTATCCGCTCGCGTAGGGACGGCCGCCCTCGGCCGTCCAAGCCGAGCGCACCGGGGTCCCCGTCAAGCCTGGGGTTGGCTTGACGGGGTGGAGGAACTCGGCAGTTGCCCGTGGCCACAGCAACTCCGAAACCGCTCTAATCGCCTGGAAACCGGTGCTCTTCCCGCATCGGGAGTGGCGTGGGGGAGGGTTACACGAGCCAAAACCGCTGGCGATGCGGGTCCGAGGCTTTTGGTTTATGTGCAAATCTCAGATTTGGCGACGAAAGTATTGATTCGCAAGCGGTTCTTCCGATCCCCGTCCAAGCGACAGTTAACCAACTTAGAAACATAGCTTTAGGAACAACTGGGTGGCTCTTAAATATCCCGACCAGCCGGTCGGTTTTGTCGAATTTCGCGCCCCAGGGCCTTCTCATCCACAACATTTTCCACAGGATAGAAGTATCCTAGGGTCGAATTTCGCCGGTCTTCCATCGGGATGAATCGGGACGCCGGTTCCGGCTTACTCGCCGGGTTCGTTATTGCCCTCGAGCATGTTGGCAAAGCGGGTGGAATTGTGCAAAAACGCCAGATTGAACTTGCCGATGGGGCCGTTGCGCTGCTTGGCGACGATGATCTCGGCCCGGCCCTTAAGCTCGGGGTCATCCTGCTTATAGAGCTCCTCGCGGAAGATAAACATAACCACGTCGGCGTCCTGTTCAATCGATCCCGATTCCCGCAAATCGGAGAGCTGCGGCCGATGGTCGCCGCCCCGGCTTTCGGGAGCGCGGCTAAGCTGCGACAGAGCCAGCACCGGAACGCCAAGTTCTTTGGCAATGGCCTTCAGTCCCCGCGAAATTGACGAAACTTCCTGCGTCCGGTTCTCGAACCGCTTGCTGCCCCCGGACATAAGTTGCAGGTAGTCAACCACCAGCAAGTCCAGCCGTCCTTGCGACTGTTTCAGCCGCCGCGCCTTGGCGCGCATTTCGCTCAGGGTAACGCCGGGCGCGTCGTCGATGAACAGGAGCGAGTTGCCCAGTTCCTCCGATGCGCGCACGATTTTCTTAGTGTCGTCGCCCCACAGCGATCCGGTCCTCAACTTGTGCGCGTCGACAATGGCGCGCGAACAGAGCAGCCGTTGCAGCAAAGCCTCGCTGGACATTTCAAGCGAGAAGACGCCCACCACTTTGCCGTCGTCGATGGCGGCGTTCTCGGCGATGTTCATGGCCAAAGCCGTCTTGCCCATCGAAGGCCGGGCCGCCAGAATCACCAGGTCCGATTTCTGGAAGCCGCTCGTCATCTCGTCGAGATCGGTGTAGTGGGTAGCCAGTCCGGTGATGCGTGCCCCGCGTTGCAGCAGCGCGTCGATCCCGCCGGAGTTGCGCGAGATCTCCTTGAAACTCTGAAAGCCCTTGCCAATCCGCTTCTCCGAGAGCTGGAAGACGGCGGCTTCGGCGTCGTTAAGAATTTCGTCGGCAGGCTCGGCCTGCTCGCTGGCTTTGGCGATGGCCGTATTCGACACGTTGATCAGCCCGCGCAGAATAGCCTTATCGCGGACGATGCGAACGTAATGCTCGATCGAAGGCCGGTCCGGGACGCCATCCAGCAGGCCGGAAATGTAGCCCACATCGCCGACCGCCTGCAGGTCCTTCTTCTGCTCCAGTTCTTCGACCAGCGTAATGATGTCAATAGGCCGGGAAGATTCAGCCAAATCCATCATCCGCGAATAAATACGCCGGTGCGAGTCGATGGAAAAGTCTTCCGGCTTAAGATGCTCGGCCGCGTCGTTGAAAGCATGATTGTCAAGCAGCACCGCGCCCAGGATGGAGCGCTCGGCTTCAATATTCGCCGGCAAACGGCCGATGCTGGTTTCGAGAGTCGCCACGATGTTTAAGTGAGTGCGTTGCATCGTAAATCGTTTCCGCCTGTGGACGTATGAGGAGCACAGCAGGAAAACCGGGTCCAAAATTAAATATTTTCCCGCGGCTGAACTCACGTAGGGACAGCCGCCCCCGGCTGTCCGGCCGAGCGAAGCTCGGCAGCCGCCTTCAACGCAGTATGCCACAGGGCGAATAAAAAGCAAATCTTTTGAGCGAGTCTGTAGGATTGTTGGCGTCATCGCGATATTTCGCCAACTTCGGACGCAAGGATTTTGTCGTATGCTCAGGTGAACGAAAGCAGCGGGCAGGTCACTCGAAAGCGGCGTCGAAAATCGCGGGAACTTCGGGGTTACCCACGAGTTCCAGGGTATCGCGGATGGCGTCGGACAGGTGCATGTGGCCGACAGCGACACGCACGCCTCCGGGTCACCGCTCACCAAGTCTCTGAGTCCACCGTTGCCGTTGAAACTGCTGTGTTCTTCGAGGGGTTCCCGTCATGTGAAGCCGGCAGGCCTACTCGANNGAGGGCACAGCCGGATCGTCTCGGCTGTGCCCCTCCTCTCGGTTACTGGCTATTGTTTCCGTTTCGGTTTGCTTTTCGCCCCGGCTCTTCTTGCCGCGGATAGCCCGGTTAGGGATCCCTGCTGCTCCAGGGGCCCGAGGAATACACTGGTGTTGGTGGTATCGTACTGAAGCCAGAACAACTGTCCGCCACTCGCCTGATAGAGGACCAGGTCGAAAGACCCCGGTACGCCGTTGATTAAAACCGCAAGCGGATTCGGCGTTGTATTTGTCGATAACATCGAATAACGCCCAGGGTTGGTCCCGTCCGCAAGCGGAGTTCCCGAGAATGTATCCGCGACACTCGTCGCGCCCGCGCTCCACGTGAAGAACGGATCGCTGACGAGCCCGGTTAGACTCAAAGCACCGCCCGTAACCGACCCCTGCGACACCATGTCGAACTCGCAGTCGGGGCAGCCGGTAAAGTAGTTGAAATCCTGCCATCCGGCGGCATACTTGCCGTCGGCAAGTGTGGTGTCGGTTTGCGGAATCAGGACTCCCGTGCCGCCGGCAAGAACAACATCCAAGTCGAGAACCAGAGCGCCTCCTCCGCCAGTCGTGTTATTGGGATCGTTCAGATTGAGATTTGGGTCCGTCATGTAAATCCCGAGGACGCTGACGTCTCCCAAGCCTCCGTTCTTGATCGTCAGGCTACCGTATCCAGTGCTCGGAATGGAATAGGTGCCTGAAATCGGGGAGGCCAGCGGTGTTAAGACAATGTTGTCCAGTTCGTTGCCTTCCGCCACCCCCGAGAAGTCAGCGGGATTGGACGACGTGTTGCTGGTGGAGAACTGGCCCAACGCGCCGAACTCATAGCTATACGGGTTGTTTGCGATGGCCAATACGGAACTTCCCAGCGATGCGTTGTTGGCGGCGGTAGCGTTGGTGCCTTGGCCGAACGCCGAGCCGACCGCCGAATCGGTCGTATCTACATCAATGATCCGTATCACTTCCGGACCAACGATGTAGTAGTTGAGTGCGACTGGTACACCCCCGAAGGCGACGCCGGTGATAGTGCCGCGCCCGAAGGAATCCGCCGCTGAGATAGTTGCGGCGAATGCCGTTCCCGTCGTCACAGTTCCATTATCATTGGCGTCGACAATGCCATTCGAGAGGCTGGTGCCGCTGACGGAGAACACGCCCCCGGTCGCAATCGGATAATAGCCAGGGTCCACTCCGGAAAGGGTGAAGGCATAACCCCCGCTGAGCGTGCTCGGCAGCGTCTGCAAGTCCATGCTTCCACTGGAAGTTGCCGACCCGTCAAACTGAACGATGAGCGCGTGCTTGGTGTTCACAAACTGGACGCCGAGGGTTTCGGTCCCGCTCACGCCCAAAGCCGCGTTGTCCGTGATCAGTGTGAGTGTCCCCTGGCCGGTTGTAGAATCCACAGCCAGCGTTCCTCCCGTGATGGTGTCGCCGGAAGCCTCAGGTGACGTGAGTCCAAAAGCGTCGTTATAGTCTTGTTCGCCGCCAAGAACGTTGCCATTCGCGTCGATGGTCACCGAGCCTAAGAGAGCGTAGAAATTCGGCCCAAGATTTATGGCCTCCTGCCCGCTCAGATAGAACGAATAGTTGCCTCCTGTGTTCGTCAGACTGAAGTCGGCCGGCGTCGACACTCCTGCCACCGTAGCCGCCACCGTATAAGGTCCGCCGCCCGTCCCATTCGCTGTGAACACCGCCGAGGTGGCCACGCCGCTCGCGTTGGTCGTTGCCGTGTTCACTCCGCCCGCGAAGGTGCCGCTCGCTCCCGACGCCGGAGCCGTGAACGTCACCACCACGCCACTCACCGGGTTCGAGCCGCTATCCAGCACCGTCGCCACCAGCGGCGCTGCAAATGCCGTGTTGACCGCCGCGCTCTGCCCTGATCCGCTCGTCGCCGCGATCGATGCCGCCGCCGCTGTGTTCGTGAGACTGAAGCTGGCCGGCGTCGACGTTCCTGTAGCCGAGGCCGTCACTGTGTAAGCGCCGGCCGTCCCATTCGCCGTGAACACCGCCGAGGTGGCCACGCCGCTCGCGTTCGTCGTTGCCGTATTCACTCCACCCGCGAAGGTGCCGCTCGCTCCTGTCGCCGGAGCCGTGAATGTGACCACCACGCCGCTCGTCGGCGATCCACCAGTCGTCACCGTCGCGACCAGCGGCGCTGCAAACGCCGCGTTGACCGCCGCGCTTTGCGGTGTCCCGCTCGTCGCCGTGATCGAAACGACTGGAGGTGTCGAGCTCGAACTTCCGCAGCCCGCCAGGAAAAATAACGGAAAGAGAGATAAGGCGAGGATGCCAGCGTACGCTTTGCGGTTCATAGCGAACCCCCAAATTGTGCCGTCTTCCCTTTGGCACGCTCACGTGATTGCGGCGACACGGGGATTCCGTGCTCGTTCCGCATCGTATAGACCTGGTCTCCCACTTTCACGGAGCGGGCCAGGAAGACTTGCTTGTCCTTAAGCGTCTTCATGACGCCGGTCACCTCAACCTGCTGGCCTGGGGCGACGGAGAGCGCGCCCTTGCCTTGCAAACCGAATCTCCCCAGACTCGCATCCACCGGACCCGAGAGAGTTGCGAGCAGGAGGTGGGAACCCATAATCATTCCCGGAGAGGGTTTCGCGAGCACACTCAACACCGTGCCATTGAGTGTGGCTTCCTTGCTGGCGTCGTAGCTGAAAGGCCCTACAGACCTTTCCGCTGTTTGGGCCTGAACTGGTAGTTGGAGTGAGATCAACGATATGAGGGCCAATGCGTACAGCCCCGCGAATAAGCGTTTCATCATTATGCCTTCCTCTTGAATTCTGATCCGGAATTTCCGGTTTGGGCCTCTGGTTAAATTGTTTGGGGAAGAAGACGCTGCTGTGAACGAGGGTCCGAAAGTAGCCCTAATCGGGTCATAAGCTGCCGATCGCTAAAAGTGCCCTGGTGCCGCAGCTTAAGGGAACTTGGCCTGCCCGTCAACTAGAATCCACAAAAATGTCGTTAGCACATGATATGTCCGGTTGAGATAGCAAGTGAAGTGTCCGGAACCGCAAGGAGTTTCTCGACGAAGCGGTGGCAGAAAAAGGGAGGATCGGCAATAAACGAGCTGTCACCCGTCAAGCCCCGGAGAAGCGTCTGAAAATAGCCCGGCGCTTCAGCGCCGGGAAAAAGCGAGACCGAGCCAGTCCCGGACGGGACGACTGAACGTTTTAACCGAGGACTGACAATTGCGAACCGAGAACTAAGAAACAAATGCGGCTCGGGCCAGCCACCCAAGCCGCATTGTTATCGCGGACGTTCTGACTGCCGTCTTTCGCCGAGCGAGATCGCCGGGCGAAAGATCATCGCGCCACCGCACTCCGAAAAGTGCCTTGCATCGATGCTCCCCTGAGGCTTGCGCTTCAGGGTTAGGATTCCGCGCTTCCATCCTTCTCGAAAGAAGGACTTCTGGGGAGGCCGCAAAGCCCGGGCTGCCGGCACACTGGACATGTGCCGAATTTCCCCCGGTGATTCACTCTCGACAAATCACCGGCAACGCTGAACCTTTGTCGCAGCAGATCCAGAACGTCTCACGCTTTTGACTGCAAGCACTTTGCGGCAGCCGAAAGATTTACGCAACGGCAAACTGCGCCCGCACTGTGTAAATACTGTGAAGCACTGGAACTTCCTGTGGAACGGAAAGGAAAAGTGTATTTTATTGGCGCCGCGCGCGGCGGGAAAACCGGCCGTCTGCCGTACAATACCCCCGATGATTGCGCATCTTCGAGGAACGCTGCTGGCGAAGCGTCCGAACCAGGCGATCGTGGAAACGCACGGAGTCGGCTATGACGTTTCGATCAGCGTGCCGACGTTTACGGAAATGCCGGCGGCAGGCGCCGACGTCGCGCTCCACATCCACACCCATGTTCGCGAAGACGCGCTGAGCCTGTACGGATTCTTGCGTCTGGCCGAGAAACAGCTTTTCGAAAAGCTGCTGACCGTGAGCGGGATCGGTCCAACGCTCGCGATCAAGATCCTAAGCGGCATGCCCGCCGACGAGATGGTGGGCGCGATTCGCGGCGGCGACTTGGCGCGGCTTACGCGCATTCCAGGCATCGGCAGGAAGACGGCCGAGCGCATGGTGCTGGAGTTGCGCGACAAGTTGCCAGTTGCCGGAGCGTCCGACACTTCAATGGGCGCGCCGCAGGCCAGCCCGGTAGAGGAAGATGTCATTTCCGCCCTGGTCAATCTCGGCTATCCGCGGGCGGCGGCGGAAAAGGCGCTCCTGGCGGCGCGGAGCGGCAAAAGTCCTCAGAGTTTTGACCTGCTCTTCCGTGAGGCGCTGGGATCGCTGTCGAAATGATCCCACGCCGAGGGATACGGCCCTGTAGAGACGCGGCTTGCCGCGTCTTCCTCGGCGCTCTTGGGGAAGATGCACGGGTCGTTCGAGCACGCGAGCGGAAGACGGGGCAAGCCCCGCCGCTACACTAGATATTCTTAGCCTCATTCGAACCCGGGGAGGGCTTGTGCGCCGACGGTCGGTCCAAATCATTTTGTTCGTCCTGTGCATCGTGGTCGTGTTCTTCTTGACGATTCCGCGGCTGGTGGACGAGAACCAGAATAAAGTTGTGAAGAAGCCGCCCTACACGGCATCCGCGCGGGCGCTGAGTCTGCACCAACAGCTCACCATCGCCGATCTTCACGCCGATTCGCTTTTGTGGGGCCGCGATCTGCTGGAACGCAGCTCTTACGGCCACGTGGACATTCCGCGCCTGGCGGACGGCAACGTTGCCTTGCAAGTATTCTCACTTCCCACCAAGAGCCCAGCGGGCTTGAACATCGAGAGCAACGGAGACAAGAACGATCAGACTTTCTGGCTGGCGATTGTCGATCGCTGGCCTCCTGCCACCTGGAACAGCCTGACCGAGCGGGCTCTGTATCAGGCGCGCCGCCTGCATCAGTTCGCGCGTGGTTCGCGCGGCGGCTTTGTGGTGATTGAGAGTTCCGCCGATCTCTCCAGCTACCTGGAACGCCGGCGGCTCAATGGCAAGCTCACGGCCGGTCTGCTTTCGATTGAAGGCGCGCACGCGCTCGACGGCAAGCTGGAGAATCTCGACGTTCTCTACCGCGCCGGCTACCGCATGATGTCGCCCAGCCATTTCTTCGATAACGACATCGGAGGCTCCTCGGCGGGAGTCCGTAAAACCGGTCTCACCGACGAAGGCCGCGAGTGGGTGCGGCAAATGGAAGCCCGGCACATGATCGTGGACTTGGCCCATGCGTCCGCCAGGACAATTGACGACGTGCTGGCCATCGCCAATCGTCCCGTGGTCGTTTCTCACACCGGCGTAAAGGGCACATGCAACAACAACCGCAACCTGAGCGACGAGCAGATTCGCGCGGTGGCGGCCAAGGGTGGTTTGATCGGCATTGGGTATTGGGACACGGCGACCTGCGGAACCGATGCCCGGGCGATAGTAAAAGCGATGCGCTATGTTTCCGACCGGGTGGGCGTGGAACACGTGGCGTTAGGTTCGGATTTTGATGGAGCCACCACCGCTCCCTTTGACACAACAGGATTGGTCGAGATCACCGATGCCATGCTCGAGGCCGGCTATTCCGAGCAGGAAATCCGCGCGATCATGGGAGAAAACGTGATGAAGTTTTTAAAGGAGAATTTGCCCGAGAAATAATTGCGTCAATCGAGGACTGATCCACCATGGCGGCACGAAGAAACCAACATTTGCTTTTCTCCGTGACTCCGCGTCTCCGTGGCAGTTCTTGATTCGTGGCGCGCCTAGTTGCCGACGAAGCGCAGATAGAGGTCGCGGTCGTCGCGGCAGGTTTCCGCCATTTGCTTCACCTTTTCCCAGGCCTCTAATTGGGACTCATCGCGCACGCGA
This sequence comes from Acidobacteriaceae bacterium, assembly GCA_003132325.1. GTDB lineage: Bacteria > Acidobacteriota > Terriglobia > Terriglobales > Acidobacteriaceae > Acidiflorens. Next base: position 3,432 of record PKXK01000231.1, on the reverse strand, counting down.
TCTTTCGCACGCTCCCATTCCTGGAGGAAGGCTTTCATCTGCAGGTGGTTGAACACGGTCTTGCCGAACCGATCAATGCCGCTGAGCAGCACGAAATCTTCATGGCTGTTGGCGGGAACCACGCCGTGCAGCATAACCCACTCGCTGTGTTCGCCGAGATCGTCTTCCAGCTTTACGACCAGGGACATCGTTATCCTCACCCGAGGCAAAACCACTGGCCGCAATGTACCAGCCCCAGGGGAAGTTGTCCAAGGGAATAGCCTACGTAGGAACGGCCGCCCTCGACCGTCCAAGGCGAGCGCAGCTCGCCAGGCTTTTTGCTCAGTCGCGAGCAATCGGAAGCTCGGCGCTCTTACGCTTCCCCGACGTGCGTACCGTGCTGAAAGTGGTATTGCAGAATCTTCGCGGCCAACGCTGGGCTCACACTCTGTCCTTGCGCTTCGACCGAACGCACCACTTCTCCGCGGCAGACGACTTCGGTGGCCGCGAGTCCGGCGATTTCCGCCGGCAGCACCAGGCTGATCTCCAGGAGCGCGTTCGGACTCAGCAATTCCTGCGCCAGAAACAGCAATCCCGAGCGGCTGATGTTCTCGGTGGTGCCCGGGCGCCATTTCTCTTCTCCCAGCGGACGATACTGCAGCGGAAGGTGGAGATTGAAACGGCGAGCTCGGAACGGTGGAACTTTTCTTTCCGCAACCACGCTTGAACCCGTGCGGGATGGCATCGCGGCCTCCAGGGGGATGGGCTCGGAATCCAGCACTTCGCGGACGCGGTCTTTCAGCGCGGGAAGGCTGAACGGTTTTTGCAGCAGGTTAACGCCGGCATCGAGCATCCCATCATGACCAATCGCATTCTCGGTGTAACCCGACATGTAGAGCACTCGGATGTCAGGGACCAGCTTGGCAATATTGGTGGCCAATGCGCGGCCATTCATCCCGGGCATAATCACATCCGTGAGCAGCAGGTCGATGGTGCCCTGGTAGCCGTCCACGATTTGCAGGGCGGCGGCGCCGTCTTCGGCTTCGAGGATTTTGTAACCCTGCGTTTCCAGATATTGGCGGGCAAGACGCCGCAGATGGGTTTCATCTTCGACCAGAAGAATGGTCTCCTGCCCATGATCGGGCCGGGGAAGGCCGAGAGAATCCTGCGCCGCAGCGGCCTCTTCGCGGCCATCGACTCGCGGGAAATAGGTACGGAAAGCCGTGCCGCGCTGCGGCTGGCTGTCAACGAAGATAAACCCGCCGCTCTGTTTTACGATGCCGTACACCGTAGAGAGTCCGAGCCCAGTGCCTTTGGCACCCTTGGTGGTAAAGAAAGGTTCGAAGATGCGGGACTGGGTTTCGTCGTCCATGCCGACGCCGGTGTCGCTGATGGCCAGCATAATGTAGTCGCCTGCGGTGAGCGGGGGATGAGTACGCGCGAAATTTTCGTCGAGCGTCACGTTGGCGGTCTCGATGGTCAGCTTGCCGCCTTGCGCCATGGCGTCGCGAGCGTTTACGGCAAGATTCATGATGACCTGGTCGATCTGGCCGGGATCGGCGCGAACCGCGCCCAGTCCGGGGCCGGGAACCATCACCAGATCGATATCTTCGCCGATCATGCGGGTGAGCATTTTCAGATTCTCGGCAACCACCTCATTTAGGTCCAGCATCTTGGGCGCAAGCATCTGTTTGCGGCTGAAGGCCAGCAATTGCCGGGTCAGCGAAGTGGCGCGCTGCGTGGCATTGGAGATTTCCTGCGCCGGTCCGCGCAGCCGGGGATCGGGCCCGAGACGCTCCAGCAGAAACTCGGAGTAACCGGAGATCACCATCAGCAGATTGTTAAAGTCGTGCGCGATGCCTCCGGCCAGCCGGCCGATCGCTTCCATCTTTTGCGCCTGACGAAATTGCAGCTCCAGAGTGCGGGTTTCAGTAACGTCTTCCATAAAGATCTCGAAGGTGCCTCCGGCTTTGCCGTTCGCAATCGAGCGGCCGGAAATGCGCGCCACAATGGGGGCACCATCCTTCCGAACGCACTCCGTGGTCAGGTTGTTAAATGCTTTGCCGGCGTGAAAATAGTCGGCGGTTTGAAACCATTGCTGAGCATCGGCGTACAGGCTTCCCAGATGCCGGCCCGTGAGCTCGGCGGCGCTGTCATAGCCCAACATTGCCACCAACGCGGGGTTTGCGTCCTGGAGCGTACCGAAGGCATCGCAGCGGCAAATGCCGTACGGTGCGTTCATCACCAGCGAGCGAAAATTGGTCTCCGACCGGCGCAGGCTTTCCTGAGCGGCGCGAAGGGCGGCGTTGAACCAGCAGATCAGCAGGGCCACCGCGAAGAACAACGCGAGGTGCGCGATCGCCTTGCGATACTCTCTGGGAGTCAGTTCTCCGGCGAGCGAATAGTAAGCGCTGACGGTGAGCGCAAACGAGGTGGCGGCGAGTCCCGGCTTCCATCCTCCGTACCAGGCGCTCACCATGACCGCGACCGCGAACACCACCAGCCGGCTCTCTGCGATATCGGAGAAGAACAAAGTCGGGATGAGCGCCAGAACCGCACTAAGGAGAGCGACTCCATAGCGCAGGAGGGGATCGCGCGAAGGAGGTACGGCCAAGCTGCGGATGAGGGGGAGTTTCATTCGCATGATTCATGCTAAGCGTCTACCGCGCGCCGAGCGAGTTACGTCAGTCCACCGCGGTTTCCTGGCGGCACAGTGGCCAGAGGTACACCGACCAGGAAGAACACAAGACCAATGGAGCGCCGGGCATCCTCGCCGGGCTGGACGCGCGAGATACCCATGCCTCCATGAATCGCTCAACCTGGGGCAAAGCTAGGCCAGAAGGAAAACGTCTTGCCAACAGCCTAATCTCAAACCTCGTTCCCGCAAAACTCTTCCGTGCAAATTGGCGTTCGGCGAACATCGGCGGCCAACAGGACTTGCAACCGTGGCCGGCAACGACGAAACTAACGAGGCATAACAGCCCGTGGTGAAAATAAGGTTCCTATCAGGAAAGGTTCGTATCAGGGCATCGCTTTAGCGATGCCGTAACTGCTGCGTGATGAATGCGCCTTTAGGCGCTGGCTCTGGGCGTTTGAGTTTCACGACAGGCTTACAACCGGCAGCACTTCAGGGAATATCCGAATGAATATCGGTATTTTCGGCNNTGCTGTTCGTGCCGGCCAATGTCCCTCCCCATAAACAGAAACAGCCGCTCACCGCCTTCCTCCATCGTTATGCCATGGTGGCGCTCGGAACGCAGGACGAAAAGAGATTCGTGCCGTCGCTGCTGGAGGCGCCAGAATTCCTAACCACCCACGTAGGGACGGCCGCCCTCGGCCGCGTAGGGACAGCCGCCCCCGGCTGTCCAGCGGGGCGAAGCCCCGCAGCCGCGAACTATTCCATCGACACCGTTCGACGCCTGAAACAAACCCTCAAGAAATCCGACCGCCTTT
>PKXK01000014.1 GCA_003132325.1 Acidobacteriaceae bacterium | reverse complement strand
CGGCCGCCGTCGGCAGTCAGGCCCATGAACTCCAATGCCTCGCGGATGCGCGCCTGCTGCTCGCGGTGCGGTAGGTCGTAGAGTTTGGCGAAGATAAGCAGGTTCTCGTAGCCGGTGAGCGAGCCGTCTACGGAGACCGCTTGCGGTACATAACCGATCGCGCGGCGAACGTCGACCGCCTGGTTGATTATGGAGAAACCGGCCACGCGCGCCTCGCCCGAGGAAGGCGCCAATAGCGTGGTGAGCATCTTGATCGTGGTGGTCTTGCCAGCCCCGTTGGAGCCGAGCAAGCCGAAGACCTCACCGGCGTTGACCGAAAGAGTTAGAGCATCAACCGCCGTGAATGCGCCGAAGCGCCGAGTAAGGGCTTTGATTTCCAGAACGATGTCGCTCATAGAAAACCGACGAGGCCGGGGAGAGCGCCTCAAAGCAGGGTCCAAAATATCGGGATCCCAGTTACATAGGCGGCATCTGGCAGGCCGGGGTAGCTTCCAAGTCGGTCAAACTACAAAGGTCCGCTCGGGCTACCGCGTGCAGTCACTCCTTTAGGGACGCAACCGCCAGCGACCTATTTTATAACTTCCGAAGGCGCGATCTGAACCTGAATGGCGTGAATGTTGTCGGACTTTGTGGTGTCCACGGAGACTACTCCAAAACTGCCGTTTGCGTCGCGCACTTGAACGGTTCGCGTGGCCTGTGCTCCGGAAGGGCCGGGGCGTACCGTGTCGGTGGTTAGTATGGTCACTCGCAGACCGGAGCCCGGATCGCCGGGATCAGCCTGCTCCACTTGCTGTCCGATGATTTGCTGACCGGTTGAACTGGGGAGCTGGGCGGTCGTTGCGCGCTTAACCAGGTGCAAGCTGCCGTCCCCGACCGACCCTGGGACACTGATGGAATAGGTTTCCACTGTGTTGCGCTTTTCTCCAGAAGCAGTCCCCACTTCGTTGCTCACGGTACGAGACACTTCGCCGAGCTTGCCTTCAGAGTCGGGGAGGGAGACTTGCTCCTCGGTGCTACGGTTGTCACCTTCTTGCCGGGTGGTAGTTCGCCGTATTTCGCCCACTTGCCAGTTTCCGGCGCCATCGGGGAGCAGCGTCGTTTGTTGAGATTCAACCGTGCCGTTCGCGCCTTGTTCGCGGCGCTCTTGCACCTTCACAGATGGAACCAGACCGCCGTTGACGCTCGGGAGCATCACGGTGGTTTTCGTCTCCTCCAAATCCTTACTGGTCCTTTTCGTCTCCTCAATCCGGCGCTGAACCAGTTGAAGATTGCCGTTGGCATCTGGATCCGAAGTGGCGCGTACTACCTTCGAGTCACCGCCGGGCAGAATGTGCTTTTCCTCTTCGATCACCTCCACTAGTGTTTTGACGCCATCGGCATCTCGACCGAACGTGCGGGTGGTGGTTCGCACGGTTGCAGCGTCCACTTGCACCGTTTCCTTTTCGATGTCCTGGTAAGGTTCGAAATGTCCGTCAGACCCGCGGCGCTGGACCGATTGCATGTCTAGGGTGCGATTGCCGCTCTGGGTGTGGCTTTCAATGGTGCGCGTGGGATTTACATTGTCGCTTTGCGACTCGGTGGTGGCCGTCCAGGACTTGTTCGGGTCGCCTGTTTGAGAATCGGATGTTTGCGCCGATAGCGTGAGACCCAAACAAAAATATGCCGCACTCGCGAGCAGCATGAGCCGGCTCAAACACGCTGCACGTGAGGGGCGAGGACGGCCGTCGTTACATCGACGGCCAGCGGCTGCAGATCGCCCATGTCCATCCCGTTCGGGAACATTTGTGGTTGGCATCGATTCTCCCAAAATGAGCTTGCTGGTGCCGGGAAAAAACGGCGCGAGCCGAAGCAGTGGACTGGGTTGCCGGTGCCGTCGCCCGATATAAGTTCTGGTTCTATCGACGGCGCGCGCTCCTTTGAACAGAGAATGCCATACGTTCTAGTGATGTCCCACCAATTCTGCTGCTTCCGCTTCCGCTTTGGTCTTGTGTATTGTCCCGTCCGGATGATTCGGCGGAGAGTAGATCGTATAGAGCTTCAGCATCGCCGTCTTCGACGTATTCACTACGTTGTGGTACGTCCCTGCCGGAACCACGACCGCATCTCCGTCGCACACTTGGCGTTCCTCCCTCTCGTTAAAAACGAATTTGGCCTCCCCGCGCTCGATGCGGAAAAACTGGTCGACCTTCGGATGCACTTCATCGCCAATCTCTTCGCCCGGCCGCAGGCACATCACCACGAGTTGGGTGTGCTGAGCCGTGAATAACACCTGCCGGAAAAACGTATTCTCCAAAGTCTGCTTTTCAATCGCTCCAACATATTCAGTCATAGTCTTGGTCTCCCGTTTGTCTTTGCTGTTTATGGGCTGATGAAGGCGCCAGGAGGCTACACCACGCCTCCTGGTGCTAGCAGTGGTACCACTTCTCTTCAAACCGCGGTTCGTCTCCCGCTCAGTAGGTTAATGACCAGAACCACCAACCCCACAACCAGGAGCAAGTGGATCAGCGCTCCGCCGATGTGCAAACTGAAACCCAGAAGCCACAAAATCAGAAGAACGACAAAAATGGTCCAAAGCATGTTGACCTCCAGTGGTCATTCGCGAGTACCCCGAATATGAGTCTCATTACGTCCGCGTGAGACCTGTTTCGCGGGAGCGGACAAGAATGCAAATGATGCCTCTCCGGCTTTATTGCTGGATGTCTACTGCAGACAAATCCAGCCAGACGTACCGGCACACCAGATCAATTCCTACCTTAGCAAGTCGGGTTTCAAAAGGTCTGAGCAATAATGCACACCCGTATTGCCGACAAGTTGGATGTGAAGAAATCTAGCCTGTCCTGTTCTGCACGAGTTCCAGCGTGACCTCGGACGTCGGATGGGAACTCACTTTCACATGACCACCTCTGCTTGTACCCTTGCCCGTTTCGGGATGCAGTGAGGCCCATTGCAGCGGTGGTCAATTCTGCTCAGACCTCAGAAAGCCACTGGATTTACAAAGGTGAAGTCCTCAAAAAGGCTCAGAAGAGCCGCAATCCTAGAGCCAGAACCTTGGGCGATTTGGATTGGCCGTCTCCCTTTGCGCAGTAAGAATTAAGAATAAGGAGAATCTCAATGCCCTACGTTAATGTCGGTAAAGAAAACTCCGGTGACATCGATCTCTACTATGAAGATCATGGCTCGGGTGACCCCATAATCCTTATCCACGGATATCCCCTGAGCGGTGCTTCCTGGGAGAAGCAGGTCGCGGTGCTTCTGGCCGCAGGTCACCGTGTCATCACCTACGACCGCCGAGGGTTCGGCAAGTCCAGCCAACCAACAACCGGCTACAACTACGACACCTTCGCTGAGGACCTGCACAAGCTCGTGACGCAGCTCAAGCTGCGTGATTTCGCGCTGGTTGGTTTCTCGATGGGTGGCGGCGAAGTCGCCCGCTACTTGGGGAAATACGGAACGAAGGGCGTGAGCAAAGCGGTATTTATCTCGGCAGTCCCACCGTTCCTGCTGAAGACACACGACAACCCGGAGGGCGTGGACGGCAGTGTCTTCGAGGGAATCCAGAAAGCCATCGTCGCCGACCGGTATGCGTTCTTCACGGAGTTTTTCAAGAACTTCTACAACACGGACCTCTTGCTGGGCAAGCGTGTCAGCGAACAGGCCATTCAGTCCAACTGGAACATCGCAGCTGGGGCCTCGGCTACGGCCTGTCTCGCTTGCGTGTCCACATGGTATGAGGACTTCCGCAAGGACCTGACCCGCATCGACGTGCCCACCCTGGTCATGCAAGGCGATGCGGATCGGATTCTGCCTATCACTGCCTCGGGGCTACGGATTGCCAAGCTGATCAAGGGATCTCGCCTAGTGGTGGTGAAGGATGGACCGCACTGCATAACCTGGACCCATGCCGCCGAAGTGAACTCTGAATTGGTTAACTTCCTTGGGAAAGGGCTTGCGAAGCATGCAACCGCAGCCCCCAAGAAAGAAGCGGTCGCATAGACAGACCGTTCTTTAAATTGTTGCTTTCCCCAGGGTGCCGTATTAAACCGGCACCCGACCTTTTCGCACGACGCCGGTCACGAACCGCTAAACTCCACCGCTGTCGCAGCTAAACCCCGTTAGCCACTCGAATCGGAGACTGGAGAGCGCTTCGACTCCCGCTGCCATGGCAAGCATCCAGCGTGCCGAGTTCGAGCTAGGCGGACTCTTCAAGTTCCACTGCGTATCGCTTTGCGGCAGACTGTATCCGCTTCCACGCCGCGCGACGTTCCGCTTCCGTAACGCCCTTCACTTGGTTGAAGCGCGCAACAGCGTTGCGCACGTGAGAGGCATTTTCCAGCGGCTCCTTGCGTTGCTTCGGGAACGCGAACTTGGTTGCGGGTATCCGATCACGAGCTGGCTTGGTCAGCTTTGCCATTATTTTTCTCCCTCGGGAGCTCCCTGCGCATGGGCGGCCCCGGAATCGTTCTCACGTTCGACTGCGGCAGCTTTTCCAGTTCCTGTCGCGTGGTCTGGGTCACGTCTTTTCCCCGCGTGGATTCGGCCATGCGCGGCTCATCCATTTCCTTCTTGACGCGAGCGAGTGTCGCTTGGTTGGATTCTTGCTTCGG
>PKXK01000098.1 GCA_003132325.1 Acidobacteriaceae bacterium | reverse complement strand
AGAAAATAGACGAAGCCCACGACCACGGCGGCCACCAGCGGCACTCCCAGAAAAGAATGAGTGAAGCCACGGTGATGGTTTAAGCCGAAGGCGGAGCCACCGAAGCGGCTGAGGACGTCGAGGTCCGCGGCTTCGGCGCCCAGGGTTAACGTGGCGGTGGCGAGCGCGGTTTTGCGGTTGAGTCCGGCGCGGCCCATGGCGGCGCCGAATAGGAAATGAGTTACGGGTTCCATGAGAGATTAGAGGTTAGAGGTCAGATTGCAGATGTGAAGACCGATGTTACCTCTGCAATCTGACCTCTAACCTCTGATCTCATTTACGAACGTCGAACTCGCGCTGATCACGGACGTGGCCCACTCGCTCATGGGACGGACTGCACCGCAATCCAGGCACTTCGTCGCCGCAAACTGTGTCGCACACTTGGGACAGGCGGCTTGCGTCTGAAAAGTGTCGAATGGCTGTCCACACCGCCCGCACTTCCAGAATTCGCCGATGGGCGGCGCGCTTTTGCACACCGGACAGGCAAACCCGTCCCGGCGCGGCAACTTTGCGAAACGTAACAGGGCCTGCGCGTGCCGCAGTCCGCCCCAGCAATTCATCAGCATGAAGACGGCAATCGCCCCCAGCCAAATGTCATGCGCCCAGAAGGCGAGACCGATGAATCCGACGATGCCGACGAAACCGAGGATCGTGGCTACCATCAGGCTTCGAGCGCGGCCCAGCACAAACCAGAGCAGTGATCTAAGGATCTGGCCACCATCCAGGGGATAAATGGGCAGAATGTTGAAAATCAGCAGGCCTAAGTCAATGCGCCAAGTCAAAAACCACAATAATGTATGCGCATTGGGCGACGCCGCGGCCAAACCCGACGACAACCTCAACAGCGCCAACAAGAGTGGGAACAGCGCGACATTCACTAGCGGGCCGGCAGCGATGCTCCAGAGCGTGGCGCCGGGGCGTGGCGGAGGATCAACATAGGCCACACCACCGAGGGGCCAGAGTACGATCTGGTTCGCTGTTCCCCCAACTTGCCGGCATGCGAGAGCGTGGCCGAATTCATGAAGCGTCACTATCAGAAACAGCGCCAGATACTCCAGTACGTTCCAGGTTAGAGAAGAATACAGTCCCTTTCGGAGCTGGACTTCGTATGCCGCCACCAGAAACCAGGACCAATGCAAGAACACATTGATCCCTTTGAATTGAAACAAGTGAATCGATCCTTGGTGAGCGCTTGGCATGCGAAAGTTATAGCACAGCGCTGTGCGGTAAAAAGCCCCAACGCAAGAAGACGCAAGAAGAAGACTGGACAGGGAATCTGTTGTCAGTGGTTGGCGGCTGGCACGATCAACGACAGGGCGTCCGGAACCATGGTCATGCGCGCGGGCAGGCGGCCGAGAAGTTCGCCGTCGGCCTCGACATAGACGCGGTCGTTACTACGAACGCCACTACGAACTTCGTCATCGCCTTTCTCCGGCAACCGGCAGACGACCTCCGAGCAACTGACGAGATCGATGCCGTCGATCTTCCACTGGCGGCCGAGCAGCGCCCCGGCAACATACTGTATGTAGGCATTCCGGCTGGCGGTGCGGCACATGACCGCCCGTAGATCGCCCCGGTCGAGCGCCGCTCCGGGAACCAACTCGCGCAGGATGTTTCCGAAAAAACGAATTCTGACCGCCAGCAGTTCCGTCAGCAAGGCACGCTGAGGCAGACCGCTTCCGTTGGAATACTCAACCTCGAACCGGCGCATGTCATACGTCGCCCACAACTGCCAGGCTTTGAGGTAGTAGGCCGTCATGCCCGATCGCTTCTTGAGTTCTGCCGTCAGTTTGTAGAACAGATGCGCGTCCACGCCGATTCCAGCGGCGACGGTGAAGTAGCGTGCTGAAGCCTCGCCGCTGAAATCCTCGTACTCGACCCGGCCAACCGGGATGCGGCGGGCCTTGCCTGCTACCGCAACTTCAGCCGCCGCGCTGGGGCGGAGCGGGATTCCGAGGTCGTGGGCTAGAGCGTTGGCGGTGCCGAACGGGAGAATGGCGAGTGCGACGGGCGTGCCCACTAATCCCTGAATCACATCGTGGATCGTGCCATCGCCCCCGCAGGCAAAGACGGTGTCACTGCCCGCCGCCACAGCACAGCGGGCGTTGTCGGTCGCTTCCTGGCTGGAGCGGCAAACCGTGAGTTCGGTGTGAACTCCGGCCGACTGGAGGATGCCTATGGCNNCTTGGCGCATGCGTCGGCAGGCTCTGCTTGAGTTTAGCGCAGGCCCCACGTGCCGAGGTTAACAGGTGGTTGCTTCCGGGCCAAACCTGCACTATGCTTGCGCGCAAGTTTCGGGGTGGTCGGTTTATTCACAATTGCTTTGTGCAGTCGGAACATTTCAGGAGGTCTGTATGACACTGCTGACGTTTACGCGTGCTTTGCTGCGTTGCGCGGTTTGTCTTAGTATCACAATCCTTGCTGCCGCTCAACATCACGCCATCGGGGGCGCGAAGCCGGTCACGATGATGACGGGCCTCGGCGACTTGCATCATCCAGTTTCGACCAAGAACGCAAGCGCGCAGATGTTCTTCGATCAGGGACTGCGCCTGATTTACGCGTTCAACCACGGCGAGGCGGCGCGCTCATTTCAGAAAGCCGCGGAACTGGATCCGAACCTGGCGATGGCGTTCTGGGGGATTGCCGAGGCGGTGGGGCCGAACTACAACGATCCGGCAAGCGAGGACCGCTTCAAGCAGGCGCACGAGGCGATCCAGAAGGCGGTGGACCTGAGTGGCAATGCCTCCGACGCCGAACGCGGCTACATTTTGGCGATGGCGAAACGCTTTCCGGCAGACCCGAAGTCCGACCTGCGGAAGGCTGCCGAAGATTATCGCGACGCCATGCGGGAAGTGGTAAAGAACAACCCCGACGATCTTGATGCGGCGACGTTGTTCGCGGAATCGGGGATGAACCTTCATCCGTGGGGTCTGTGGCATCGTGACGGGACGCCCGAGGAGGGCACGGAGGAGATTGTCGCGACCCTGGAGTCGGTGATCAAGCGCGATCCCAACCATCTCGGCGCGCTCCATTACTACATTCACACAGTTGAAGCGTCGAACTCTCCGGAACGAGCGTTGGCTGCGGCGAACCGGCTCGCCGCACTGGCGCCGGCTGCGGGACACATCGTGCATATGCCGGCGCACATATACATCCGCACTGGAGATTATGCGGCGGCAGTGAAGACCAACCAGGAAGCGGCGGCGGCCGATCGCGCGTACATCAAGAGCAGTGGTGCGCAAGGCATCTACCCGATGATGTACTACAGCCACAATCTGCATTTCATCGCCATGTGCTCGGCCATGACGGGAGACTACGCGGAAGCGCGCAAGGCGGCAGAGATGCTCGCGGCCCATGTGGGGCCGTCCGTGAAAGACATGCCGCCGCTCGAAGGATTCATGACCATCCCCATGGCGGTGGAAGTGCGCTTTCACAAGTGGGACGAGATTCTGGCGATGAAGGCTCCCGATGCGTCGATGAAGGCCACGACCGGCTTCTGGCACTTTGCGCGCGGGATGGCATTTGCGGGAAAGGGCAAAATCAACGAGGCGGAAGCGGAATACAAGATCGTGTCCGACGCCGAAAGAGCAACGCCACCGGATGCGATTTTCCAAATGCCCATTAACAACAAGACCAAAGACATTCTGAAGATTGCGGAGAATGTTCTGGGGGCCCAGGTGGCGCTGGCGAAAAAAGACAACGCTGCCGCCGCGGGAATGCTGCGGGACGCGGTCGCGGTGCAGGATACGCTGAAGTACGACGAACCTCAGGATTGGTTCTTTCCCGTGCGGGAATCGCTCGGCGGAGTCTTGTTGATGAGTGGGGATGCGAAAGGCGCGGAGCAGGTGTTCCGCGATGACCTAGCCCGGAACCTTCGGAATCCGCGGTCGTTGTTCGGTCTGCATCGGGCGCTGAAGGCACAGGATCGTAATTCCGACGCCTGGTTTGTGGAACAGGAGTTTCGCAAGGCGTGGAAGGGCGGTGCGGAAGAATTAAAAGTGGAGGATCTGGTGTAGGGGAGACCCTTTTGTTGCAAGCCGTCATGAGATCGCCGATGATGACCGCCAACGCCTCATGGAGTTTATCGTTTCTCGGCGGAGTTACACAGAACAAATCGGCGGGCACAAAGCAACGTGGGGCAATAAAAAGAACCGCGACATTGGTTACGCTCTAGCCGCCAACTCCTACGAGAGAGTTAGCGACGTGGATACGTGCACCGTCGCGGTCCCTGATGCGATTTCTGCTTTCGCAGTACCAAACCCCGGCGTCTCCTCGCAGATCCGTCGGTTTTTTCGGGTCTGGCCCTCGAGCGAGTCGCCCCGCCCTACGAATCACCCAGCCTACTTCGGGTTGGCAACGATTTTGTAGCCAATCCTTTCAGCCATCGACGGGGTCTAGCCTACAGCATCCTAAAAACTTGTCAACGCCCGTTTTTGGTGCAAACAGCGGGGCGGTGAAGGATCGACCAACGCTCCAAATGGCGCGTCAGTCAAGGCTTTTGTAGACACGGAAGGAGCTTGTTTCAGCAGCGGTTTCGCCGGCCTGTGAAAATCCTTTTACCAGATGAACACCACGAACCACGGAAACCTCTTGCGCGGCCTTCCGTTTTCACGCATTGTGTTGTCAGGAGCCGAGAAGATGACATGTGCCATCTCGTAGCCTACGTCGACGGAAGCTCGCATGGGAGTCCTGGTCCCTCCGGGATTGGAGTCATCGTGGAAGACTCTGCGGGAGGCTGCACCCGAATTGCTAAGTCGATCGGCTGGCAGGACAACAACGTGGCTGAGTACGTCGCGCTGCTGGAAGCTCTGCAATGTGCCCTGGCTAAGAGCGCTCGCTCACTTCATGTTTATTCGGATTCCGATGTGGTGGTGCGGCAAATGTGCGGCGATTATGCTTGCCGGAGTCCGAGGCTGTATTCGTTGAACTGGATCTGCCGCAAACTGGCTCGGAGCCTGGAGTTCGCGATAACTCGCATTCCCCGGGAGCGCAACCTCGAGGCCAACCACCTTGCCAATAGCGTCGCCCGGCTGTGCCAGGACATCACCGAGGTTAGCTGAGAAATCCACAAGAATTTGATCGCGTCAGAACCTCTCAACGATTTTCTCTGCTCGCCTGGACATTCCCTATCCCCAACTTTGTCAGTTTTCAAGAAGAACCATGAAGATCGGCCTCATGGTTAGAGGTTGTATTTCTCGGGGTTTTTGCTGTCGAAAGATTAGGTCTTCTCGCGGATCACTACGTCGCCGCCGGCGCTTCCGCCACGGCTGCCGCCACCGGTAGGGTAAGGGTGAAGACGGCGCCTCCACCCGGGGCCGAGGCGGCTTCGATGTTCCCTCCGTGCTCGCGCAGCACCGTCTTGCAGATGCTCAATCCCAGGCCGGTGCCGCGGCCGGGACGCTTGGTGGTGAAGAAGGGATCGAAGATGTGCGCCAGGTTCTCGGGCGAGATTCCTGGGCCATCGTCCTGAAACACGATCCATACCGCGTCGGGCTTGCGTTCGAGGCGCACACGAATCGTGCCTTTTTCGCGGGTTTCGCGGATGGCCTGCTCCGCATTCAGCAGAAGGTTTAAGAACACCTGCATGAGCTGACTGGGATCGGCGACGATGGCGGGGATCGATGGTTCGGGCAGAAAGTCCACGGTGATGTTGCTCTTGCGCAACGGATAGGCCTGCATCTGCACGGTGCGCTGTACCAGTTCATTCAGATTGACCTGGCTGTGTCCGGGAGCCGGAGGCCGGGCGAAGTATTGCAAGTTCTGCACGATTTCAGCGGCGCGCCGCGCCTGCTGGTGCAGAATGACGATCTGTTTGCGGGCGCCTTCGCTGGCCGGGCCTTCCTGCAGCAGTTCCGCCATGCCCAGAATGCTGGTCAACGGATTGTTGAGTTCATGGGCGAAGCCGCCGATCATCTGCCCCATGGCCACGAAACGTTCGCTCTGAATAATCTGCTGCTCCAGCCTCTTCTCAGTGGTCACGTCGCGGACGGAGACGATCACGCCCGCTGGTTTGCCTTCGGCCTCGAGGAGTGGACTGGCCATCCCCAGCATGGTGCGCCAACTGCCGTCGCGGTGCTGGGAGCCATATTCGCAAGAGGTCAGCGCGCTCTGACCGGTGGCGACGGTGCGATAGAGTTCGGCCAGTTCCGGTGAAGTCTTCTCCGCATCCTCGACGTTCTTGCCCATGAGGTGCTCCGGCCCGTACCCGAGGAGCTCGCCGATGCGCGCGCTCACGAACGTGTACTGCCCCTTCAGATCGAGCACCAGAATCAGATCGGGAAAGCTTTCCAGCAGGTGCCGCCGGAATTCTTCCTGGCGTCGCAACTGCCGCTCCATCGCCCGCTTTTCGGTGACGTCCACCAGCGTGCCCTGGTAGCGGACAATCCGCCCCGCTTCCATCACGCCGGCCGATGTATCCACGCAGACCGCGACTCCGCCATCTTTTCTTTTCAGCCGAATCTCGCGAGTGCGAGTGCGACCGCTCTGGCTCCCCCCGCGTCCCAGCGCCGGCTCTTCGCTGGCATCGACATTGAGTTGCTCGGGCGGCAGGTTCAACAAATCTTCTTTGGTGTCGTATCCCAAAATCGTCGCCAGCGCCGGGTTGACCTCGAGCAGCTTGCCCTCGGCATTGCTGATGTACACGCCTTCCTGCAGCGATTCGAACAACTGGGTGAAGCGCTGCTCCTTTTCTCGATGCCCGGTGATGTCGCGCGCCAGCACGCTGGCGCCGGTCACTTCGTCACCCTTGACGATAGCGTTGACCACGCAGTCGTAATAAAGGCACCGGGAATCGTTCTTCAGGTGGACTTCGACCACTCCTGACCAACTCCGCTTCTCGAGAAAGCGTGCCAGGCTCGCGGACGCTTCGACATGCAGCGGGGCGCCCAGGAATTCCTCAAGTTTGCGACCCACCAGCTGGGCATAAGGAGCGTCGAGAATTTCCGCGGTTCGGCGGTTTACCGTCCGCAGGGTGCCATCCAGTGAGATCGCGAGAGCCACGTCGTCGAGAGAATCAATCAGTTCCTTGAAGTTGCGCTGCGAACGCATGATCAATTGGCTTAACTGATCGAGTTGCTCTTCCGAAGGTGTGACACCCGCCTGATTCTGAAAACCCTTCAGAATCTGCTTGAGCTCGGAAACCTCGCGCTTGCGCCCGAAGGCATAGGTGGCAAACAAGATGGCGAGAACGAACAGTCCAACGGGAATGGCCCACAGGTGGTACGGAAGGTCTTTCAGTTGTTCCCAGGACAGCGCCGCCACCGCCGTCGCGAACAAAACGAGCAGGCCAAGCGCCCATCGCCACAACTGGCTCTCTTCGCGTTCCAGCAGGTTTGACGCCGGATCGGGGCGGTTGGAAGTGGAACCTTGGTCGGGCATTGGGAACTCCGCTGGCGCGAAAAGGATTTGTCGCTAACGGTCGATGGTATCCGCCAGATTGCCCCTAGCGTAGCACCGAAAGCGGCGGTTCAGGCGAGAAGGTTCGATCCCGTTCCATCACGGTAACGAGGTGATGACCATCACAGCGCTTTCGGCGTCGCACCGCCTATGATGGCACCAGGAATCGGTTCTTCCGCACATTT
>PKXK01000264.1 GCA_003132325.1 Acidobacteriaceae bacterium | reverse complement strand
CTGAATCGACTCTTCCTCACGACTCCTCCTCTGGCCCTGGCGGGCCATCGTAAATGGAGAAGTCACATTTCCGCTGGACTAGTTTTGGGGGGCAGGTCAAAGGCATGATCCTCCATTCAATTTCGTGGCGGTGCGAGAACGGTGCTTCGCACCGGAAGAACGTTGGCACTCCACTTCAGCCATCGGCCGAGGAAAGGCCATCTAAGGTGAGCGGCGAAAACCAGACATCACATCATTCTCCGTAAGGAACCCATATATTCTTGATCTGCGTCGCGTGGCGGAGGAAGAATCGTCCTTCCGCCTGCTTCTGGTCAAACCAGTCGATCACGCGGCCTTCATTCGTCCAGATCTGCTTCAAGTTTCCAACAGAGCCAGACTTGGCAGACGCGCAACCTTCCACATTGCCAAAATACCAGAGGGCATCTACATCATCGTGCTCCGCCAGCACTTTAGCGAGTTCGGCCGATCGTCCTGCAATGAGATTGATTACCCCACCGGGCAGATCACTCGTATCAAAGAGTTGATATAAGTCTGCCGCTATAAGCGGGTATCTTTCCGAAGGTACAGCGATCGCAGTATTCCCCGCAGCAATGACAGGAAGGGCGAGCGATAGCAGTGCGAGCAGAGGTCGCTCAGGGGGACAGATAATGCCCACTGTGCCAATCGGCTCATTCATCGCCAGCGTTACGTTGCGCATGGGAGGATTGTGAACCACGCTCTCGTATTTATCCGCCCACGCAGCATATGAAAAGATGCGCTGAATACTCCGTTCTATTTCGTGCTGGGCTAGCTCTTCTCCTACAATTTGAGCGAGACGCTGTACTAGACTTTCGGTTCTCTGCGACAGGTTCTCGGCGAGATAGTAGAGTACTTGGGCGCGATTGTGGACAGTCGTTTTTCCCCAACCCGCCGCCTTGTGCGCTGCCTCCACGGCATTGCGAATGTCTTTCCGATTGCCCAATGGGGCTTCACCGATAAGCCTTCCGGCGGAGGAGAAAACGGGAAAGCAATACCCAGAGTCGGGGCGCACCTGCTTGCCGCCGATATAGTGTTTCACCGTCCAGTCGATCGAAGGTTCGCCGTCTTGGTTGGTCTCCAGCCGCTCGAGTACGCCTTCAGCCATCACTCCTAATTCTATTTGTGCGATCGGGGCCTGCTGAAACCAGGTGGGCTCCAAGTATTCGTACATGCCTTCGCGGCCGCCCTCCCTTCCGTACCCACTCTCCTTGTAACCGCCAAAACCGCATGCCGCATCGAAAAAGTTCGTTCCGTTTACCCAGACAACACCAGCCTTGAGGCGAGCGGCCACATCCAGCGCTAAGTTGACGTTCTCGCTCCATACGCTGGCGGCCAGGCCATAGACCGTGTTGTTGGCCAGTTCGACTGCTTCGGAGGGAGTCCGAAAGCTAATGACGGCCAGCACTGGGCCCAAGATCTCCTGCTGCGCGACCAGCGAAGCAGGGTGAACATTCGTCAGCAGGGTAGGTGGAAAATAAAGGCCGCGAGCGGGCAAGCCTACCTTAGGTTGCCAGCAGACCGCACCTTCGCTCACGCCGTATTCAACCATCCTCCGTATCCGCTCCAGTTGAACCTCGGCAACGATAGCTCCCATGTCGATGGCGTTATCGAGCGGCGCCCCAAGCCGCAACGTTTCCATCCTCCGCCGCAATTTATCCACGAGAGCTTGGTGGACGGACTCCTGTACCAAAAGGCGAGAACCTGCGCAGCAGACTTGGCCTTGGTTGAACCAGATTCCGTCGACCAATCCCTCAACTGCGCTATCCAAATCCGCATCATCGAAGACGATGAATGGAGACTTACCGCCTAACTCGAGAGAAATCTTCTTCGTGCTGCGGGCTGTTGCTGTGCGAATTGCGCGACCGACCTCGGTTGAGCCGGTGAATGCGATCTTATCAACGTTCAAATGCGCTACTAGAGCCGCGCCTGTCCGGCCATCACCGGTAACGATATTCACGACTCCGGCAGGCAAACCCACTTCCATGCATAGGTCTGCAAACGCCAGCGCAGTCAATGGTGTGAACTCTGATGGCTTCAGCACCACTGTATTGCCTGCAGCTAATGCCGGTGCGATCTTCCAAGCAAGCATTAAGAGCGGAAAGTTCCACGGAATAATCTGGCCAACAACACCACATGCCGAGTAACCCGGGAACTCCTGCTCGAGTAACTGGGCCCATCCGGCATGGTGATAGAAATGTCTCGCCACCAGCGGAATGTCGATGTCCCGGCTCTCGCGAATGGGCTTGCCATTATCCAAAGTCTCGAGAACCGCCAACCGGCGCGAATGCTTCTGCACCTGACGAGCCAACGCATACATGAAACGAGCGCGTGTATGGGGAGTGAGCGCCTGCCAACTGTCGAGAGCTGCACGTGCCGCATGCACCGCGACATCTATATCGGACGCGTCGCCCTGCGCAGCTTGCGCCAGCGGCTCACCCGTGGAGGGGTCGGTGGTTTGAAAGTAGTCGCCCGCGCTTGGCGCATGCCATTTTCCCGCAATGAAATGCTGAAACTTACGATTGTGGCGCTCGAGCCAAAGAACCGCCTCTCGAGAATCCTCCATCGCCGGACCATATTCCATCGTTTCGTACTTCTCTAGAATGCTCATGCAATTTTCCTCCGCAAGTGCACGTCAGGCCAGGGGGTGACGACTTGATGAGGAATAGCGTCCGGTAATGAAATGCTCGAGTTGGCGCTCAATGTCTCCGAGCATTCCACTGGCGCCAAACCGAAACAGGGTCGGTTCCAGCCAGGGTCTTCCGAGTTCTTCCTTGATCAAGAAAAGCCACTCCAGTGCCTGCTTGGCCGTGCGAACACCACCCGCCGGCTTGAAACCGACTGCTACCCCGGTAAGCTCGGCATACGTGCGGATCGCACGCGTCATCACCAGACTCACGGCCAATGTGGCATTCACCGGCTCCTTACCAGTAGAAGTCTTAATAAAGTCCGCACCCGCCATCATGGCAACCATGCTGGCGCGTCCTACATTGCGTAGGGTCATGAGGTCGCCAGTACCCAGAATCACTTTCAGATGCGCCTGGCCACATGCTTCCTTGAATGTCGCGATCTCGTCATAAAGCGCCTGCCATTCCCCGCCCAGCACGTGTGCGCGGGTGATGACGACGTCAATCTCGCTGGCACCTACTTCGAGTGAGCGGTGAATCTCGGCGACGCGTTCTGCAAAGGGAGATAATCCCGCGGGAAAGCCTGCCGAAACGGCAGCGACGGGGATATTGGTTCCCTGCAGTGCCTCCACTGCCGTTTCCACGAACGCGTGATATACGCACACGGCTCCTACTCTCAGTCCGAGCGGGCCTATGCTGAGCCGTTCCACCAGATCCTGGCGGATCGGCTGCTTCGCCTTGGCACACAGGCGGCGAATCCGTTCGCGGGTGTCATCCCCGGAGAGGGTCGTTAGGTCCATGCAGGTGATTGCACGCAGCAACCATGCAGCCTGCCATTCTTTCTTCACCGTGCGGCGCGTCACAAGCGTCTGAACGCGGCGCTCAATCGCGCTGGTATTAGCGCGGAAACCTGTCACCAGATCGAGATTCAGCCGAATCGTACGGTTTGGAGGCAAGGTGCCGGTACTTTGTCCCAAGCCGCCGATTTGTTCCGTCGAAATCTGGTGCTGCTCTGCGGTCACTTTACCTTCCATAACGGCTCTCTATCAGCGAACCGCCATCAGCGCATCCACTTCAGAGCGCCGAGGCATGGAGGACGCAGTGCCATGCCTCGTCACCGAGATACCTGCTACCGCACAACCAAACCGCGCTGCGCTGATAAGATCCATACCCTCTGAAAGGCCGATGGCAAAGCCACCATTAAAGGCGTCCCCAGCGCCGGTGGTCTCCAATGTTTGTCCTGCGTTGTATGCAGGTATGTGTTGTGTCACCCGCGCATTCTTCACAAAGGCGCCACGCGCCCCCAGGGTTAGGACCACATTCTTCACTCCACGCTCCAGCAAGGCCGCCGCAGCCCCGTCCGCCTCCTCAATCGTAGTAACGGACCGTTCTGTCAGCGCCTGTGCCTCACTTTCGTTTGGCGTCATGTAATCGCACAACGCGAAAATCGCTCCGCTGAGCGGGAGGGCCGGAGCGGGATTCAGAATCGTCGGTACCCCCAACTCTCGTGCGACCCTTAGGCCGAACTCCACAGTGGATATCGGCAGCTCGAGTTGCGTCATAAAGACGGCGGACTCAGCAATACGAGTCTTGGCCCGCTCGATCTCTTCGAACTCGAGCGCATTTGCAGCTCCGGGGCTGACGATAATTGCATTCTCGCCCGTCCCTTCTTCTACGATGATCGCTGCCGCCCCAGTAGAATACTCTTCGCTCGCAATGACGAAATCAGTGTTGATCCCTTCTTGCGCATAGGTTTTGTGTGCCAGTTCTCCGAAGGTGTCCTTACCAACTTTGGTGATGAAGTAGATTCTGCCTCCAAGCCTGGCCGCCGCTACGGCCTGATTCGAACCCTTTCCACCAGGACCGAGGCGAAAACTCGACCCGAGAACGGTCTCGCCCGAGGTGGGGAGATATTTCGTGTGAAATGCAAGGTCTACAGCAAAGATGCCCATAATCGTGATTGGTTTGGCAGACATTTGAAAAATCTCCAATTCATTTGCGCGGGCGAGACATGCTGTGGTTCGTTTCTGCAAGAGCCTCGACGTCTACGCTGTCGACCGCACAGCTAACGCTTGGTGCCGCATCTATCGCCAAACGCTCGCTGCACGGAATCAGGGAATTGCGCGGCAAAGCTTACCGGCTGCGATCCTGCGGTTGAAGAATTAGCGGAGCTTTCGCGTGCGGAGTTGGGCTCATCATCAATTGCTCGAAGAAGTGCCGGAACTTAGGCCAATCCACATCTATCTGCGCGTGCACTTTCTGCAGATCCAGCGCGGGCTTGTCCTCATCCGTCCATACCTCTGTATCGCCATAGCTGATGCCCTTATCCAGGCTCACGTCCATGTAGACGTTCCGCTCTCGTGTAATCAGGCTTGGATCAAGCCACGCAGCGGCAGCAAGTTCATCCCACAAATACTGCCCAGGCTTGGTCTCATAACGCGCAAGGTATTGCGCTGCCGGGCTATTCGACTGCGAGATAGTGTGCAGCATCTCCTCGGTCATACGCGTCTCAATTGAGACATCTACTGTTGTCACCGTGATCTTCGACCAGTGCGCGTGAAGAGTGATGCTGGATGCCTCAGGATCAAACCAAAAGTTGAACTCGTGATGAGGATCATCGGCATATTCCTTGTCCTCCGTCTTGGGATTTATGCTGCCGCCCATAACGACCAATTCCTGCGCAAGTTCGGCAAAATGGGGATCGAGGCTGATGGCCTGCGCTATATTCGTCATCGGACCGGCTGCGTAGATGGTGACTTGATGCGGATACTTATGGACCATCTCGATCAGGAAGTGCGCGGCATCTCCTTCTGACGCCTTGTTCGTCGGATTTCCTTCCGGAAGCGCTGGCACCTCGAAGGGTGGATGCGTCTTCCGGTAAGGACCCCATGCGCCCTGATAAGGAATCCTTCCGTAGAGCTTTTCCCATGCGTGCGTCCACTCCTCGGTTCGCACCAGCGGGAATGCTGCACCGGCGTAAACGGGGACGTCCGTCCGTCCGATCAGTTCCAACATCCGCAGCGTATGAGCTACTTCTTCATCCCGCCATCCATCGCCCGTCACCACGGTGATTCCGAGGACCTTGACACTTGGCGATTGCAGAAAAACCAGCATGGAATTGATGTCAGTCCCTGCGGGTCCCCAGGCATCCTGATCAATCACTACCAGCCGAAGCTGCTGCGCCTGGGCACAAACGGAAAGCAACAAACTTCCCAGCAAGCTAATACTCAGAGTCTTCAACGATCGTATGAGTGGAATCGAGAACATTGTTTTCTCCAAAAGATCAGTCAGAAATGACCTATCCTAACCGCTGAATAAGCAGCTCGAAGAAACGCTGAACATCAACGCCGGTACCGACCTTGCAATTTGAATGAAACGCTGCACTCTCCGGCACAGCCCCGCCCGAAGATTGCAGTGGCGCTGCGGTACGAACATCTCCATGCCGGTAGCCGACGCTTTCGCCTGCGGTGAGCGCGCCAGTAGTTTCAATCTCTACATGGTAGTCCGTGAGTTTGAGAATCGCCGGGTCCAGCAAAGCGCTTACTGCCAGAGGATCATTCAGAATCGGCCAGCCCGGATGTCCCGCTCGGCGGTAGGTTTCAGTAATCGAACGCGCAATGCGGGCTGCAGCCTGGCTCACCTGGGTCTTATTCGCCTCCAACCGCACGAGTCGCTCATCGGTGAGCTCTACCTTATGCGTCACATCCAGCCCCACCATCGTGATCGGTATTCCCGAATCGAACACAATCGCTGCAGCCTCGGGATCGACATAGAAATTGAATTCCGCAGCGGGAGTAACATTCCCCCCTGAGAGTGATCCTCCCATCAGCACAATGCCCGGTACTATGGTTGCCATACCGGGATCGGATCGGAGCGCAAGAGCGATATTCGTGAGTGGCCCGATCGGAACCAGCGTGATCTCGCCGGGGTATTGACGTATCAGCCGGGCGATTAACTCTGCTGCATGTTCGGGGACAGGCTTTGTCTTTGGTGCCGGAAACTCTACGCCGCCGAGACCGTTCTTCCCGTGAGCATACGCAGCCGTAACCAGCTTGCGGAGAAGCGGCTCAGAAGCTCCTCCCGCCACCGGAATATCCGTTCGCTCACAAATCTCTACCATCCGGAGCGCGTTCGGCAGTGTAAGCTCCAGCGGCACGTTGCCAGCCACGGCGGTTATGGCTTCGATCTTCAGTTCGGGTGAGCGCATCGCCAGCATTAGTGCGAAAGCGTCGTCCACTCCGGGATCAGTGTCGATGATGACTCTGCGTATCGTCTTGTCTTTCTTGGGCATGCCTGCCCATGCCTCTCCCTCAGCGCGGCTACCCAGCCAACTAGCCATCATCGCTGCGCTACAACTCGCCACGAATTGCCGGCGGTCCATATTGCCGCCTTTCGGCTGGACTTTCATCACGTCGCCTCTCTTCGATAGCGTCCTTAGGAACTGCCGGGATGCCGCTTAGGCTCAGCGCGCAGCATCCCGGCTCTCACTAAGACCGACCGGCCTCCACTCAGCTTCAGAAGAGGAGTTTTAACGCGAACTGAATCAGGCGTGGATTGTTCACAGTCGAGGTGATTACACCAAATCCTGCCGAGTCGGTGAACGTCCCGGGAAGAGCAAACTGTGGGTGGTTGAAAACGTTAAAAATCTCCGTGCGGAACTGCAGGCGCACATTCTCACGGATCACGAAGCTCTTGAATAGCGAAGCATCGAAGTTGATGAAGTCCGGGCCAAACAATGGGGTTCTGTTCGCATCGCCCAGTACCCCCGCTGGCGGATCGATAAAACAGTTCACGTTGAAGAACTCATTGGCCGTTTTATGGGAAAGTGAACCGCCGCAAACCTGGTTCGGGCGGTTTCCAATGGCTGTGCCGGAGTTATTAACACCCGTTGCAAGTCCTAACGGGAATCCCGATGCCATGTGAGAAATGACGTTGAACTGCCATTTACCTACCAACTGCTCCTTGAGACCGCCGGCGCCCGTCATGAAATGCTGCCCGCGACCGAAAGGAAGTTGATAGACCACGCTCGCGGAAAAGTTATTCGTTTGATCGATGAGTGAAAGCGCCTTATCCGCGTGGGGCTTCGTCGTGAGTGGATAGTAAGGCACACCGACCAGCGACCCGAGGTCGTCATTTAGTCCGTTGTCGAAACCCTTGCTGTAGGTATAGGAGAAGAGAAGGTAGAAGCCGTGACGCGCTGTCTTCTCCGCTTTGACTTGCAGAGAATCGTATCGGGAGAGCCCTCTGTCGATGAAGCCGTTTATATCGAAGAACTGGGGATAGGGACGAAGATTTGGAGGGTCGATCTGTAGGTTCGGAGGAGCGGTGTTAAGGTTCCAGTTCATCGTCTGCAGATGGCTAGCCCGCGAACCAGCGTATCCGATCGTGACTACCATGCCTGCAGGCAGTTGCCGCTGCACGTTCAAATTGTATTGCTGGATCATGCCAGGACGAAAGTTCGTGGGCTCGCTGAAGATGTTTCCGCTCAGATTGCCCGCATTCTCTGGCACTGGCGTTGGGAAGCCTACAGAGAGGGTGGGGGTAGCGCCGAGTGTAACGTCGTCACTCTGAAATGAATAAGTCGAAAAGAACGGAGGGTTCATCGTTAACCCGGGAGCGCCCAGATTCCAGCCTGCATCGTGCAGAATCGCATATCCGGCTCGAATCGAATTCTTGTCAGAGAAAGGCGAGTACGCAATGCCGACGCGAGGCTCGAAATCCTTCTTGTACGGCTGAACACCGGCACCCGTGTTCGCGTTGACCCCAGCTATCAACAACGTGCCCGTGGTGAAGTCGAAGTTGGACTGGCGGTTTCTAGCCTCCACGATTGGAGTCGTATAGTTGTATGCTAAGCCAAGTTGCACAGTCAGGTTCTTGCGGATCTTCCAACTGTCCTGGAAGTACGGACGGAACTCCTTCCAACGCCGGCCCGTTATGGTTCCGGTAAACGCGTTGTCGTGCTCGCCACCCGCAGGCAGACCGAGCAGGAAGCTCGCGATAGGATTACCTGTTCCCGAGTTCAGTGATCCATCCGGATTGACCTGAGCGGTCCAGAGATTGTCAAAGGCCAACTCTCCCATTGGAAATGCGTCGCCCAGCACGTTCATCTGCATAAATCGCATGCCGCCACCCATAGAGAAGGAGTGCTGACCATGGATATACTCGAAATCATCCGCGTAATGGTAAATCTCTGATCCACCCTGGAATGGGGAGTATCCCCGGTCGCCAAGACCCCAGTAGCCACTGCTAAACTGCGTGTTCAGGAAGCCGCTGCTGAAATAGGTTCCAAGGTTCGCGTTGGGAATGCCGAGCTGATCGCTCCAATTCGTGCCATCGCCGTAGGAAACGATATGATTAAAGATTCGGTTGTAGCCTACGGTCGCCTGGTTGATCTTGTGGTTCGAAAAAATGTGTGTCTCTGAGATGGCTAGGTTTCTGCCATGGTCGGTAAGCGTCTGGTTGCTGCCGTAACCACCCGGCTGGCCGCCGAATGCCGGAAGCCCCGAAGGATTGAAGACAGATGCCTGGTCGCGGCTGAAACGGGCAAATACGCGGTCTTTGGCGCTGAAGTTGTCATCGATGCGAAAGTCAAACTCATTGTCGTTGAAGGTCCGGTTCGGAACGCTTAAGTAATTACCGAACAGCACGCCGGGAACATTGGGCATCGGCAGATAACTCAGCATCTTTAGGGCGATCTGGTTAATCTCTGGGGTCGGGATCGAATTGTCTTGGAACTGGGGACGGCCTGGCATGGTGGGATCATAGACAGGCACCTCGGGTGCACCAGGGAATGACTCAGTGAAAATGCCTTGTCGTTCCAATGCAGTAGGCACCTGCGCAACGTAGGGTATTCCCTGAATGTTTCTCGTTCCCGCGTAATCGAAGAAGAAGAACATTTTGTTGCGAATGATCGGTCCGCCCACCGACCCGCCAAATTGATTCTGGATGTATTTTGGATTCGTCTGCGAGAAGTAGTTACGCGAGTTTAGGTCGGTGTTGCGTAGAAACTCGAATAGACTTCCGTGGAATTGATTTGAACCCGACTTCGAAGTCAGTAGAACGGTCGGACCTGCACGCGCTCCGTACTGGACCGAGTAGTTAAAAGTCAGCACGTTAAATTCATCCAACGCGTCAATCGAGGGCATGACGGCAATTCCGCCGGCTGTCAGTTCGTTATTGTCAACACCGTCATAGAGCCAGTCTGTACGGTTTTCACGTGAGCCGCCCACCGAAAGCGAATATGACCCTCGGATCGACACTTCGCTTCCTGCCTGCGTCCCGCCTGAGAAAAAGTCCGTGGGCTGATCCCCAGCAGTTGCACCGGGTGTTAGCAATGCAAGCTGCACAAAATCACGCCCATTCAAGGGCAGGTCCGCGACTTCCTCCGAATGAATGACTTGGCCGAGCGTGGCTTCAGTCGTCTGCACCGCGACTTCCGCCCCCTGTACGTTCACGGTCTGGCTTACCGACGCAGGCAGCATCGTAACGCTGATTTCCGGTGTGCCCTGGGCTTCGAGGTTGAGACCAACACGTTTCTGCTCCTGGAAACCAGGTGCAGAAACATCAATCGTGTAGTGCCCCACCGGAACCAGGTTTGCGACAAAGCGGCCAGAGCTATCGCTTTTTAGTGTCCGAGATGTCCCTGTGCCCTCTTCCGTAATCGTCACCGAGGCCGTTTGAATGGATGCACCAGTCGTGTCCGTGATGTATCCGGAGATGGTTCCTGTAACTTGCGCGTGTGCCTGCATTTGCATGCTGAGTCCCAGCCCGCAT
Organism: Acidobacteriaceae bacterium; assembly: GCA_003132325.1. Lineage (GTDB taxonomy): Bacteria > Acidobacteriota > Terriglobia > Terriglobales > Acidobacteriaceae > Acidiflorens. The sequence continues at coordinate 10,034 of PKXK01000264.1, read as the reverse complement.
GCGACGGCGAGTAAGAGTAGCTTGGATCGCATCCTTTGCCTCCTAAAAATAGAGCCGAAAATGGTCGAACGCAGAATCCAGCGATGTGGGTGCATGTGCCGTGCCAAAGAAGGCCTTTCCCGCGGGCCCGCGCTTAGGCCGTGACAATACGGAACTTCCACGTTACCGGGATTGCGGCCGCGAGACGGATCGGCGAAAAACTGCGTTGGAATGGACCACGCCCAATGTTCCAAAGTGAAACACTGAGGCACATGGAACCTGGTGTGTCCAGCGCCCGCTTCATGCAGGCAAACAGCGCATCGGAATCCGACCAGTGTCGTCCAGCGTAATCGACCTGAAACTTTTCGTGGGTGGAGAAGTCGGTGAACGCCGTGTCAACGACATCCGACGTGAGAATGAAATCAATGGTTCCCTCGGCCTTGCCCTCTCCCGCTCCCAGCGGCAGAGCGTAGTCGGGCATGGGAAGCTCTTCATAGGCCATTCAGCCCGCCACCTCGTGAAGTCTTTCGAGATGGGTATGCACGTCGCGGGAGCGCTCGATGACCGGATGCAGGCTGTCGAGGACCGGGCTCCCCACCAGCTTAGGCCAGCGCATGGAGGTTGCCCCGGCGTCCGCGCGAACGATTTCCCCGCCGGCGGCGGCCAGCATTCCGAGAGTTCCAACTCCTTGCACAAACTGCCGCCGTCCTAACGTTCTTGAACCCATTTTCGAAATTACACTCCTTGCTCGCCCGACGGTTTTTTCGGTAGTTCCTTCCTCAAATCGGGTCTACGCAAACTATCCTTGCATCTTCTCCGGTGTCAAGACCACACCCTGCGAACTCATCGGTGCGTCAGGCTGCGTTCACCAACCGCCCCAGCAGAAGCCGGAAGAAACGCTCTGGGTCCACTTCCATTGCGACTTTCGCATTTGGCCGGAAGGTTTCGGTGGATTCCGCGGATGCCGCCGTTTCCAGCGGAGCGGACCGGCGCACCGGCCCCCGGAATAGCCCAGCGACTGTCCCGCGGAAGCTTCCCCCGAGGTTTCGATCAGCACATAGAAATCCCGGAGTTTCAGGATTTCCGGATCGACCAAGCTGGCGACGGTAAGCGGGTCATGCAAGGCAACGGATTGACCGCCGTCTTTACTCCATCGCGCCATCGTCGCCCGCAAGATCTTTGCGGTGAAGTCGCATACCGGCGTTTTCGCTGCATCCAGTACCTTCAAGTGTTCTTGCCGAGCCAGAGCCTTCCTGGTAACATCCAGCCCCACCATCGTGAGCGGCACACCCGCGTCGAACACAATTCGCGCCGCCTCGGGATCGACGTAGAAGTTAAACTCCGCAGCCGGCGTCGCGTTGCCATGCGAAAGCGATCCCCCCATGACCACAATGCTGCGGATCATCTGCGCCAAACCCGGGTCCGCGCGCAACGCAGTCGCAACGTTGGTCAGCGGTCCCACGGCGACGATCGAAATTTCTCCCGGGTTCGCGCGCACGATCCGGCGTATGAGCTCGCTGGCCGTTTCACTGACCGGGCGGATTTTCGGCGCCGGCAGTTCCACGCCGCCGAGTCCATTGTTGCCGTGTACCGCTTTGGCAGTGACCAGACGGCGCACCAATGGAGTGCTGGCGCCTGCCGCTACGGGTACATCGGTCCTGCCCGCGAGTTCCAGCAACTTCAGGGCGTTCGGCAGCGTGAAATCCAGCGGCACATTACCGGCCACCGGCGTGAGCGCCTCCACCTTCAGTTCCGGGGACCGCAAAGCCAGCAGGATCGCCAGCGCGTCATCGACGCCCGGGTCAGTGTCCAGAATGATGCGGTGCACAGACGACGCGCTCGCGGTTCGCGCTGGCGCCGATTCGCCCGCCGCCGCGCGCGCAACCAGCGGGAAGCCCCCCATGGCGCTCGCGGCAAGAATACCTGCCGAGTTCACCAGGAATTTTCTCCGGCTCTGTCCATCTGCTTCTGCGTTTGAATTCACAACGGCCCTTCCTTTCCAGGAACAGACAAGTCTTCTATCGGCTCACGCGTTGGCCAGCGTCGCCATCACAATGTGCAGACAATAGAACACAAACATCGGGAACAAGTAAAACCTGGGCCTGATCGTCGCGAGGCTTTGATCCTGCTGTGTGGCGTGAACATTGCTCTTCGATGTCGTATTATGGCGTCCGGGAACAGACCTAACTTGCCGTACGGAAATGCACGGATCGCGAAAGGCCAAAACATGATTGTCGCTTGCAGCAGGAACTACGACAGGGCGTGCTTGCCATGAAGAGACTGCTGATTCTAGCTTCCGTGGCGATGTGGCTGATCACGATTGCCAGTGCATCCGCGCAGCAGAAAAAGATCAAGGTCATCGCCGACCAGGACAGCGCGGGGCCGCAGGGCACAAACTTTCTCTCGCTGTTGATGCTGCTGCGCGCTCCGCAAATCGACTTGCTGGGAATCACAACGGTGAGCGGGGACCAGTGGGTTGAGCCGGCAACCGTATTTGCGCTCTGGGCGACGGAGCAGGCTGGCCGAACCGATGTTCCGGTGATCAAAGGCGCGGAGCAACCGCTGATCAACACACAGCGGGAACAGGAATTGCGGGAAGCGCTCTACGGATCCTTTGTGGGCTGGCATGGAAGCTTCAATCCAGATGCTCCCGAGCCCAGCCGCACCTGGGCGCCGCCGGGAGGTTATCCCAAGGTGAAAACGAGGCCGGGGCGCGCTGCCGATTTCATCATCGACACCATCCGCGCCAATCCGGGTGAGGTTGTGCTTTACGCCGCCGGTCCCCTGACCAACATCGCACTGGCGGTACGTATGGATCCGGGAATCGTCCCGCTCACCAAAGCGATTTACATCATGGGTGGCAGCAGCGAAGGAGGCCCGGAGCTGAATTGGTGGTGGGACCCTGAGGCCGCGTCGATTGTATTGCGCGAACCATGGAAGGAAATTGTCGTCAGCCCATTCGAGGCCGGGGCCCAGGTGTGGTCCAGCGCGAAATTAATGCAGCGAGTGGTCGATGCCGGGGGCCCGCTGGCCAATCATGTACGGCAGTTATATCTCGAAGCTCGTCCGCTGCCCGGAACTTCGATCTGGTCGATGATGTGGGATGAACTTACGGTGGCGTCGATCATCGATCCTTTAATAATTAAGAAGTCGGAGACCATGTATCTGGATGTGGATATTTCGCACGGCCCAAAGTACGGACACACAGTAATCTGGAAGCCACCAGTAGACTTCCCCGCGTTCTTCCTGCCCTACAGCGGACCGGATGGTGTGGACCGAGAGAAATGGAAAGGACACCTCGTGCCTCCCGCGCATCTGCATGCCGCGTCGGTGCAGATGGAAGTGGATGTGCCGAAGTTTGAGAACATTTTCGTCGACCTCATGAGCCACTAGCTGCGCTCCGCTCTCGGTCTCCATTGCGGAATGCACCATTGTTCGGCGTTGAAGGTAGGTTTACTTCTCCGTAATGCCCACGTCTTTGCGGATTTTTACGACCTGGTTGCCGGCGAGGTTCTCCAATCTCTGCACGAGACCGCTCGGCCAGCGAATCTCGACGGCATCAGCCTTGGTGGCATTGCCCAGTCCGAAATGCAGGCGGAAGTCACTTTGCGAGATGTATCCGCCGCCGCTGCGAACCTCCCGCGTCTGCCGGTGATCCCCCACGCGGACAGTGACTTTGGCGCCAATCGCGTTGCGACTCGACTTCGTTCCTTCCAATTTCAGCAAAATCCAGTTGCCGTGGTCGCCCAGATTTCTTAGCAGGCTGGGATGGTCATGACTGTTGTTCACTAGAATCTCGACAGATCCGTCATTGTCAAAATCGGCGGCGGCTACGCCGTGGCTATTGAACGGAGTGGTAATGCCGGGGCCGGAATCGAGCGAGATGTCGCGAAATCTTCCTTTGTGCTCGTTCCAGTAGAGGATCTTACGTTCGCGGAATGTATTGCTGAGACCTTTGCTGTCCACTTCCGGATAGACGTGGCCGTTTGCCATGAAGATATCGGGCCAGCCGTCGTTATCGATGTCGACGAAGAGCGTGCCCCATCCCAGGAACTGGGAATTCTTGCCGAGTCCAGCGGCAGGGGTGACGTCGCAAAACGTTCCGTCACCGTTGTTGCGATAGAGCGCGGCGGTGTCATCGGAGAAATTCGTTTTGATGATGTCGGGCCAGCCATCGCCGTCATAGTCGACGGCATCGGCTCCCATGCCGGCTTGCTCGCGGCCTCCGTCGTTAAAGGCGACGCCGGCCTCGGCGGCGGTTTCGGTGAAGGTGCCGTTGTGGTTGTCGTGAAAGAGCAGGCTGGGAGTGGAATCGCAGGCGACATAGATGTCGGGCAAGCCGTCGTTATCGAAGTCAAAAGCAGCGGCGCCGCTGCCGGTGGTTTCGATGATGTACCGTTTGGTCTTGTCGTCGCCATCCTCGGTTTTCGCGGTCAGGCCGGCGCGCTCCGCGATGTCCACGAAGTTCACTTTGGGAGGAGTTGGCGGTTGCGCGACTGCGAGCGAGGTTGCGAGCACCCACAGTGCGACAGCAACCGCCAGCGTGCTTGGAATGCATCAGCCTATGTCCCAAGGAGAATCTTCTTGAGCAGAATCTTACAACTTGGGGACAACTCTGGGCGCAACTTCAGCCATTTGCCTTTGCCACCAGCAATATGCCCAGACAGTAGAAGACGAACATGAGGGCGAGGTACATCTTGGCTTTGCGCGGTGCGCCTTCAAATTCCTTCCACGCAAGAACTCCCCAGAGCGCGGCAACCATCGGCGCGGATTGTCCGATGGCGTACGAAATTGCTACGCCGGTGAAGCTGGCGGCCACGAGATTGAAAACCATGCCGGTGCCCCAGATGAATCCGCCGAGCAGTCCGAGGGCGTGGCCGGAGATGGGCCCGCTCAAATAGCCGGCGAAACTTACGGGCTCGCCGACCAGCGGGTGCTTCATGAAATAAATGTTCCAGATCAGACACGACAGCAGCGCGCCCAGCGTGAGAAAGACGGCAATGCTGTAGGGACCGAGGGTGTTGCCGTTGGTCATCGCGCGCGCCACAAACGGAGCCCAGAGTCCCATCAGAACGCCGGAGACCACGCAGACCACGATGCTCTTTTTCGAAACCGAGCGGCCGGCGATCGCCAGACTGCCATAGGCTTTTCCGTCGAGGACGACGGCGATGAGGGCGCACACGACGCCCGCGGCGAGGAGCACTGCGTTTCCCTTTGGCTGAAGGGCATAGCTCGAAATCACTCCGACGACGAGCGCGATTCCGATCGACACCGGGAACGCGATGGCCAGCCCAGCCATATCAATCGCGGCCACCAGTAGCAAGTTCGCCAGATTGAAGATGGCGCCGCCGATCATAACGGAAACGATGTTGTTGCTGTCGGCCGAACGTACGTTGCTCATGAAACTGGAAGCGTCATTGCCCGTGCTTCCCATGGTAAACGCGAGGATCAGCGACACCAGAAAAATGCCGACGGCGTAGTCCCAGTAAAACAACTCGAAGCGATATTTCTTGACGCCCTTGTAGGTGTTGGCCCAGGAGCCCCAGCAAATGGCGCTCGCGATCATCATGAACAGTGCAATACCCAGACTGTGGGGTGTGAACATCGCTTCTCCTTAGGGCGGTGCTTCTCCGTGAGTCTACTTACCGCGAGTCTACTTGCCGCGAATTCTGGAAACAAACAACTGCAGGAACCGGTCGGCGTCGACGTCGACGCAAACCTTGGCATTCGGCTCGACTTTGTCGAGGCCTTCAATAATGTAGCGGTCACCGTGCAGCACGTTGCGCTCGACTGCGCCGTGGCGATTGGCGACCGTCTCACCGCGCGTGAACTCGCCTCGGGTTTCGATATCCACGTGCATTGGTGGCGCTCTTACGAGCGTTGCGTCGATGGCCACCCCGACCGCGAGCGGATCATACATCGGCGTGCCGTCGGAACCGAATTGCGCCGACAGATCAATCAGGTAGTGCGCCACCTGGTAGATGAAATCATCTATGGGCCCATGGGCCTGTCCGAGTTGTTCGAGGTACTTTGGCGACAGCAATGTCTTATCGCCGACATCGAGGCCGACCATGGTCAGCGGCCAACCGGCCTGGAAAACGATCTGCGCGGCTTCGGGGTCCCGATGCCGTTTAGAAGAATCCCAATGGCTTCGGGCTGTAGCTCACCAACAGATTCTTCGTCTGCTGGTAGTGCTCGAGGATGATTTTGTGAGTTTCACGGCCAAAGCCCGACTGCTTGTAGCCGCCGAAGGCTGCACCCGCTGGATACAGGTGATAGCAGTTTGTCCACACGCGACCAGCCTTGATCTCACGGCCTACGCGATAGGTATTCGTCCCGTTGCGGGACCAGACACCGGCGCCCAGACCGTATACTGTGTCGTTGCCGATCTCGATGGCCTCCTCCAGAGTCTTGAACTTCGTCACCGAGAGCACGGGGCCGAAAATCTCCTCCTGGAAGACGCGCATCTTGTTGTGACCGACGAAGACCGTCGGCTTGACGTAGTAGCCGTTCTCCAGATCGCCACCAAGATGGGCCTGCTCTCCACCGATGGCACATCGCGCCCCTTCTTGTTTCCCGACCTTGATGTATTCCAGGATTTTATCCATCTGGTCGTGCGATGCTTGCGCACCCATCATGGTTGTGGGATCGAGAGGATTGCCCATCTTGATCTTGCCCACCCGCTCCAGCGCACGCTCCAGGAACTTGTCGAAAATCGATTCCTGGACCAGAGCGCGAGAAGGACAAGTGCAGACCTCGCCCTTGTTGAAAGCAAACAGGGTGAAGCCTTCCAGAGTCTTGTCGAAGAACTCGTCGTCATGGTCCATCACGTCCGCGAAGAAGATGTTGGGAGACTTTCCGCCCAACTCCAGGGTCTGCGGAATGATGGGCTCCGAGGCGTACTGCATAATGAGCCGGCCGGTAGTGGTTTCGCCGGTGAAAGCGATCTTGGCAATGCGGTGGTTGGTCGCCAGGGCTTTGCCGATCTCGCCACCGGGTCCGGTGACCACGTTGATCACACCGGGGGGCAGCAGGTCCCCGATCAGTTGCATCAGGACCAGCAGACTCAGTGGCGTGTTAGACGCCGGCTTGATGACCGAGCAGTTTCCCGCCCCGACGGCGGGAGCCAGCTTCCACGCCGCCATCAGCAGCGGGAAGTTCCATGGAATGATCTGACCGACCACTCCCAGCGGCTCCTTGAAGTGATAGGCGACGGTATCGTTGTCCAGTTCTCCCAGAGCGCCTTCTTCGGCGCGGATGCAACCGGCAAAATAACGGAAGTGGTCAATAGAAAGAGGAACGTCCGCGGCTCGGGTCTCGCGGATTGGCTTGCCATTGTCCAGGGTCTCGGCCAGCGCCAGGACCTCGAGGTTTTCCTCCATCTTGTCGGCGATCTTCAGCAGGATGGCAGCGCGGGCGTCGGGTGCGGTATGCCCCCAGGAATATTGGATGGCGTGCGCAGCGTCGAGCGCTTTCTCGATGTCCTCGGCCGATGAGCGCGCAATCTCGGCCAGCGGCTCCCCGTTGATCGGACTCTTGTCGGTGAAATACTTCCCTTTGACGGGTGGCGCCCACTTCCCGCCGATGAAGTTTTCATACTTGGTGCGGACACCCTTCTTGTGCAGATTGTCCAGTGCTTGATCGATGGATGTTTCTTTTACGAGATCCGTTACGGGCATGACAGGTATCTCCTTCGGGTGGGCGGCCGCTCCTTAGACAACTCCCCGAGAAGCGCCGCCGAAAATGGTCGAGCGTCGAATCCGGCGATGTCATTGCACGTGCCGTGCCAGAGGAAGCATTCCCCGCGGTTGCGCGCTGAATCGGCGACAGCACGGAACTTCCCCGCGATTGGGGGATTGCGGCCGCGAAACCGATTGCCGAGCACTGTGCTGGAGTGGACCACGCACAATGTTCCAAGGCAGAACACTGGGGCCCACGGACCGGTATCGGTACTGGGAAGAAAACGTCAAGACAGGCCGTACTTGCTCATCTTTCGGTACAGCGTGTTGCGCCCAATGCCAAGTTGTGCGGCGGCCTTCTTGATATTGCCATGGCAGTGAATCAGGGCCTCCGATACCGTGTCTTTTTCCATTTGGCCCAAGCTCTTGACTTTGATCGGTTCGCGCGGCTGCTCGCCCCGCTCGAGGTCAGGGAAATCCAGAAGTCCGGCGCTCAGAACGCTGTCACCGCGGGCTTGAATGATCGCCCTTTCGAGGGCATTCTCCAGCTCCCGGATATTTCCCGGCCAACTGCGGGATTGCAGCTTGCGGAGAAAATCGTCCCCCATCTGGATCGGCTTTCTCCCCAACCTCAGCGTGATCTTCTGCGCCAGATGGGCGGCCAGTAACGGAATGTCCTCCATGCGCTCCCGCAACGGCGGAATTCGCATCTCCAGCACCTTCAGCCGGTAATAGAGGTCTTCCCGGAAGTTACCGAGGCGCACTTCGGAGGTCAATTCCTTGTGGGTCGCGGCAATAATGCGCACATCCACGGGCTTCTCGCGGGCCGAGCCGATGCGCACAACTTTCTTTTCCTGGATCGCTCGCAGCAGCCTCATCTGCACATGGAGAGACATGTCGCCAATTTCATCCAGAAAGATCGTGCCCCCGTCGGCGATTTCGAACTTGCCGGCCTGACCGCCCCGCTTCGCGCCCGTAAAAGACCCTTCCTCATAACCAAACAACTCGCTCTCAACGAGGCCTTCCGGGAGCGCAGCACAATTGATGGGAATGAACGGTCGATCCATCCATGGACTCGCGGTATGAATAGCTTGCGCAAAAAACTCTTTGCCGGTACCGGTTTCCCCGCTAATCAGCACCGTGCAGGGGCTTGCCGCCGCCAGTTTGGCCCACTCCTTGAGAGCCGTAATCGCAGGACTTTCTCCCACAATATCTTCAAAGGTGTAGCGATACCCCGGGGACAGCACCGGACGCCTTGCTGCATGCCGGCTTGCCTCGTGAAAAACGGCCACTGCGCCGACGACGTTTCCGACGTCATCCCGCAGCAACGACACCGAACTGCTGATCTCCCGCCCCATCTTCTTTATGATGACTTCCTCATTCTGGTGCTGGCGGCCATCCGAAAGAATCGGCAGAATCGCCGCGCAGCCGCTATGTACCAACGTGATGGGCCGGCCCTTTGCCTGTTCGGGACTCACGCCGAAAATCTCGGCACCTCGCGCGTTGATCTCTGTCACTACCCCCCGCTTGTCAATCGAGATGAGCCCATCGGACATGTTCTCCAGCAGGATGTTGGAGTACCGGTAGGCCATGTACAGCTTGGTGGTCGCCAGCTGCAGACGAAGCTGGTTTTCGATGGCGTTGACCGCGGCCACCACCATCCCCAGAGTATGTGGATTCGCCACGCGATAGTCACCGCTCATGTCCAGGACGCCGACCAGCGTGTCGTCAATATCGAAGATCGGAGAGGCGGAGCAGGTCAGAAAATGATGGGGCTGGCAGTAGTGCTCCCAGGCGAAAACCTGTACCGGTTTCCTTTCGACGATAGCGCTTCCGATGGCATTAGTCGCCTTGCTTCCTTCGCCCCAGTTTCCTCCCGCACAAAGCTGCACCCGCTGGGCCTTCGAGAGCACCTCGGGATCCCCCACCACTTCCAGCAGGAACCCCGATTCGTCGGTCAAGACCACCTGAAATCCGGAGCCTTTGACGAAACCATAGAGGTTATCCATGAACGGGCGGGCAATTTTGACCAGGTTGTGTTTTCTGTCAAGCCGCTCTCTGAGTTCCAGCGAGCGGACGCAGCTCTCCGGTTCTCGAAACGGATCGATGTGCAGATTGCGGCACCGCTGCCACGAACTCGCCACCTCGGAGCGGACGAGATCGATGTCCAAGCGATCGTTCTCGACATACTCATACCATGCTGTTTGTGCGATCGTGCGGCGGGAAGACAGCATGATTTCGAGGTCCTTTCACGAGCCTCCGGGCGACAGAGCACGCGCCCTGGCTGGCACTTGAGCCAGACTGAAACAATTATATTGGAACGCTACGCTCGACAGTAACCCGGCTCAGTGTTGTTAGCAAGTTAAAATGGGTTCT
>PKXK01000282.1:10965-13397 GCA_003132325.1 Acidobacteriaceae bacterium | reverse complement strand
GGGATTAGTGGTCACGAGTCCAACAGACTTCACACCTGAATTCCTGCCGTGTTGTACCTGCGAGCCATCATGGATAGCGCGATGAAAATGCAGTACAGCCCGATCAGCCTGCTAAGAAAAAATGCGCGTGGCGACATGATGTCCTCCAAACGAATCAAGAATTGGTCTGCCAACCCAGCTACATCGTATCGGCACTGCCCTGATCGGATTGCCAATGCGCTATGCGGTCGGGCAACCAGTCCCGAAGCAATGGGCTGATATAAAAACGCGGGAAAAGCAGATTGTCATCAGGTTTGAGAAGTCCATCAGCGACAGCGGTCAATGCGAGTGGCGTCTGGGGATAAATTCTTAGCCCGACCGTAATCTTCAGTTCGTCCAAGTGCAGGCTGTCGGCAAACTCCAAGCTTTCCTCGACCGTTTCCCTCGTTTCCCCCGGCCCTCCGAGCAACAAAAAGCCGTAACGCTTTATGCCGACGGCAGCTAAGGTGTCCGAAATCTCCCTGATCTCTCTACAGATGAACCGTTTATTAAGCTGCGGCAACATAGTTTCGGAACCGCTCTCGAACCCAAGGCTTACTTGAGTGCAACCCGCCTTTGCCATCAATTCCGCTAGTTCGGCATCCACCCACTTCGGGTAAATGATCGCCCACCAGTCCAGATCGAGTTGCGCTTCGATGAGGTTGTGACACAAATCCTTGGCATAGGATGGCGGCAGGTTAAACGTGTTATCGACGAAATGGAAAAGACGGAAGCCACCGTGACGCAGTGCCGTTAGCCATTCAACCACCAACGCCGGAGACCGCCTGCGTATTGGTCTTCCTTCGATGAGGCTGGTTGAGCAGTAGATGCAATCCAATGGACAGCCTCGCCGGGTCTGAACTGGAATCCGCATTTCCGTGCTGCCGGGAAAATCTAGCCAGAATCGCGGCTCAGGCAAAAGAAAATCATCGAGAACGGGTGCGAATGCCGTGGGTGAGTGCGAGCCATTAGGGAAATGCATGGCAGGCGGCGGTGGAGATTGAGTGCCTTGCTCAAGCCATGAGAGCAGTGCCGGGAAAGCGGTTTCTCCTTCGCCGCGAATACCCATGTCGCCACCCAAGTACGCTAAGGCGCTTTCGGGAAAGATGCTGTAGCCAGCCCCACCTAAGACGATTCGCGACGACGATGCAGCACGGCAGACCGCAACGACCTGCTTTAAGCTCCCGAGCAAAAAGTGCGGCGATTGCATGTTCTGGTCATCAATGTTTCTGACCGAGACGCCAATCACGTCCGGCGCAAACTGTTTTATCGCTTTCCGAACATCGTTCTCGCAATCGGCATCCAAGCCCAGAGCTAACAATCGCACGTGATGCCGAGCCCGTTCAGTTGCAGCCGCCACACAGGCGAGCCCCAACGGCAATGGCACAACGCTGCCTGCGTCGTTTGCTGCCGAGATGAGCAGAATTCGCACAATGCCACCTGATCGCTTCCGCAGCTTCGACCCAACACTCAGTGGCGATGAAGTTCCGCCCACGTCCTGCGTTGCAGGAAGCTGCCGTCCACGTTCTGTTCCATCTTTAGGAACAACGGCCACGGCATCGTGAATGACAGAACGTTTTCTCCAAGGGATGCCCGAACATTTTGGCGTGCGGAGAGGTCGGTCATCCCCACCAGTGCACGAGGATGCTCCCGTTCCAGTTCGCGATAGGCGAAGATGCCTATGATCTGGCAGCCTGCGCCCCACGGAACCGCCACATTTTCAAGATCGGGCTCCGTATAGTTCGCCAGCACCACCAGCGCGGAGAATTGGTCAGGATTGACGAACAACGTGACGCTCTTGATGTCGTCATTCTCCGGATCGGAAGCATCAAGTGGCTTCACGACGACGTATTGCGCCGGGATGTCGCGCATAGGCAAGGTTTCAAGGAAGCGTCGGGTGACCTGCGCATTCTTAAGGTATCGCTCGCCGTGCAGGAAATCGTCAGCAAGATTTCGGTCGCCCCATCCTGCGATCTCTTCCCCGACGCGCTGTCCTTCTTCGGAATGGTCATTCCCATCGGCGAGGAAGTGGCAGAACCCCTCGATGCCACCGGGGAAATTCTCGTAGCAGTTGCAGAACCCGAGTCCGACGCCGCCGCCCCAGCACCCATACGTCTTGCGGTCGAAGGCTCCAACCCGCCCCTTGGCGGCGACCGTGGCGAACACCGATCCTACACAGCCCCATCGCCCCGGTTTGAACTGGATCGCCCCTTGCGGTGCCGCGTCCGCCCATGTGAGGGCTACCGCGTGCGTCTTCAGGCCGATAGCGTCTACCAGTTTGCTGTTCATGCCACTGTCCACACAGTATCAGCCCGTTCCCTATCCTGCTATGACTGTCGTCACCCGACAAGGTGAGCGTATCCAGAGTCGGTAGGACTAGCTCATATACCACCCACCATTGACCGAAATCGTCT
>PKXK01000282.1:0-10901 GCA_003132325.1 Acidobacteriaceae bacterium | reverse complement strand
TGATCCCCGCCTTGGACGCGGCGTAGTGCGCACCCACAGCCCCGCCCGTTTGGGCTGCGACCGAGGACAAGTTGATGATGCGTCCCCATTTTCTTTGCCGCATACCGACAATGACGGCTTGCGTCACCAAGAACACCGATTTTAGATTGACGGTGAGCACTTCGTCCCACTCCGCTTCCGTGATCTCCTCCAGTTTGCGCGGATGAGCGATACCCGCGTTGTTGACGAGGATGCCGATCCCTCCGATCTTCGCCTCAACCTCAGTGACCATGCGCTTTACTTCGGCGGCGACGGACACGTCCGCCTGAACCGCGATTGCCTTCCGTCCCATCCCGGTGATTTCGGCACACACCGCATTCGCGGCGTCGGCACGCTCACGGTAGTTAACGGCGACATCGGCACCAGCTTTAGCCAGTGCGATGGCGACTGCGGCTCCGATTCCGCGACTGCCGCCAGTTACAAGGGCAACTCGATCCCTGAGGTCTTTCATGGCGTCATTGTATGCGCGGTGAAGCCAACTCTAAGAGTAGGGACGAATGCGTGTGCGGTACCATAATTCCCATGGAAGTCAGCAGTATTCAGTCGTTTCTCGATTACTTCAGCAAAATCCGTGAGCGCACCATGCGGGTTGTTGCCTGTATTCCACCCGACAAAATCGAATGGCGTGCGGCGGCAGACAAGTTTACGCTTGGCGACCTTGCCCGACACATTGCCGCCACCGAAAAAAACGTCTTTGTGGAGTGCGCGTGCGGCGGGCGCAACCGTTATGCCGGATGTGGTCGTGAACTGGCGGACGGCCGCGACGAGGTTGTGCGATTCATGGAGAGGATGCACAGCGAATCGATGAAGATGCTGGCCGGGCTAAGCGACGACCAATTGCAGCAAAAGTGCCAATCGGCGGATGGAACCCCGATGACCACTTGGAAGCTCTTGCGCTCGATGGTGGAGCACGAGGTTCACCATCGCGGCGAACTTTACGCATATCTCGGAGTGCTCGGTGTCACTGTGCCGCCGCTCTATGGCCTTACCTCAGAACAATTGCGGGAGATCGCGAGTCGTGCAAGCAACGCAGGAGCCTCCGGCTAAGTTAGCTCTGCTGAAGGGCGAACTTGCTAGAGCATGGGTTGCGGAAGGTCGCCGCATCGTGAAGGGAGATACTGCTGAGAACAAATCATGCTGACCTCAGTGCGATAATCAGCTATGCCAGTCTCCGTGGGCATTCTGTGTGAGAGATGCAGAACCGTGTATTTCATCTAAATCGACAATGCGGTATCTGAAGCCGTCTCGAAGCCAGCATGTGCGGGATAAGGTGAACGAGATTTTCGCTTAGTCGCTGTGCTTCAGGGCATAAGAAATTGATCGGGAATCTAGGCCTTCTTTTGGGCCTTCCGCCATTTTGCCCAGCCCGCTTTCTGAGCAGCGACAATCCTCTGACCGGCTGGTGACCTCCTGCGTCCTTTGCGGACACTGATTGAAACCATCCTTGAAGGGTCTTCTTGAAGAAACGACACCCGCGAACTTCGAAGGACGATCACGTGACGGCACTTGCATTGGTCGGGACTGATAGAATTCTAGAGTCGGCAGGAGGTCGCGATGCTGTCTTCGCCATTGACAAGAGTGGCCGTCCTTCTCGCTGTACTCAATGCGGGAGGCCTCCTAGAAGGCTCAGAGTGTTTTCCTAAGGGCATTTGCGATACTTCCACCCACGTTGGCTATGTCGGCAAGGAGGACGCTTCGGTTGAAGCGATAGGCCTGCAAACCGGAAAAACTCTTTGGAGTTCGTCAGATGCGAGCGATCCTCTGGCATTGTCAGACGGACTACTTGCGGCAGCGGACTATAAGCTATGGAAATCAGGACAATTTACCATCGCGATACTCGATCCTCGAACGGGCAAATTTCGCATCCGATCTAAACCGATCGCGCTGGGCCAGTCTCCTACAACTCCAGCCGATCCGCCGCCACTGCTCGATGCAGACTTTGAGAAGATGGGCTCTTTGTCCGCTGGGAAACCAGTTCACGATACCGTGGCGGTGCCCCTCCCCCGATCCAAAGGGCAATCATTGTGCCAACAAAGATGACACACGTTGTAATAGTGGATCCCATGACGGGTGGTGTAACAGAGAAGACCCCTGAACCGACACAGGTTGCCCCTAATGTCAATCCTCCGAATTCGGTATCGTATCGGCGGCGAGGCGAATGGCAAAAAGGACCTTGGTCTTCGGGGAATAGCATTGCGAACGTCGAATCGAATGGGGAAGGCAATGCCACGAAAATAGAACTGCGAGTATGGGATCGCCTATCTCACAACCTTAAAGCAACTATCGATCTCGCGACAATGGAGAGCGAAGCAGGTCCTTACGTCACTGCAGACGGGAAGTATCTATTGTTGCCCGGCTCTCCGGGAGTTAACACCTCATGGCGGGTGTTCAGCATTACGAATCCCCGCGAAATCGGCCGTGCACTACTCGATTCCAATCCCGAAGACATATGCATTGTAGGCTCCCAGCTGTTCTATCTGAGCAGCATTTCCTCGACTGCCAAAATCGCAACAATTGTGCTGAGGTCAGTAGATCTCGACTCTGGCCGACAAAGGTGGGAACACGCCTTAGGTCAGCGTCAAACCGGTACTGTCCCGCGACTACCGCAGTGAGTCGGTGTCAAGGAGCTGGGACCGCAGATGGAAGATCAATCTTGAACACTCCTCTCCCATGCGTCGCCGCGAAAAGAGTCGTGCCAGACCATGCAAAGTCAAACACAGCAGAATTGTTCGGGCCTTGGTTGGCAGGAGACCAATGACTTCCCCCGTCTTCACTCGCAAAAATGCCTACTTCAGTACCTGCGTAAACGAATTTGCGATTCTTTGGATGCAGAGTGAGCGTGAACACCGGGGTCTGTGGAAGTGTCGCCGCTAGGTTGGTCCAGTGTGCTCCAGAGTCGGCGGTTTTCCAAATATTGCCTGTGCTATAGCCACCGAATGTCACGTACACCGTTTTCACGTCGGATGGATCAATCGTAATGTGAATTATCATCCTGTTTGGTAAGGGCGTGGCCGTCGCATTCACCTTGGTCCACTTGGGCGCGGGAGACAGGCCGTTGGTAGTCATGAAGAGATCGCCATTGTTGTGGCCTACCCACACCATATTGGAATTACCCTTAGCAATTGCGATGGCGCTGATTAAGTCTGCCGCGGGATCCTTCATTGGGCGCCACTCTGGGCCTTTATCAGGTGTATTTGCGGTTTTCACATCGTTTGTACGCCAAAGCGACGCCCCACCGACTAGCATCCTATTCGAGTCGTTTGGGTCGAGCACGAAGGGCGCGATAAAGTTCGCTCTTCCCTCCTTCGTGTCCGTGATCAAATATGGTACGTTCTTCCAATTGAAGCGCTGGTTCTGTTCGTCCCAGTACTGGCCGCTGATGTAGTCAGAGGCGGTGGACCACGACCGTCTCACGCAGGTGGGGCGTGCGCGAATGATCATCGATGAGCACCGCCGGTTCGTCTCGGCTGAGACAGCGCACCGACATGAATTGTTGCTGCATCACATCCCGGACATTGCTGCAGAACTTCATAATCAGGGTTTGTACCCTTCAGTAGAAAGAATCCTTGAGCGCCTTCCTGAAAGATCTCGTCGCGACTGGAAAATCATTAGCTTCGCAGTTCGTGAGGCGCACAGGGCACTCGGCATACCAAGGTAGTCTAAAGTTGTGTTCTTACTGGTCTGCGTAGCTCGTGCGGGAGTTCGCGAACCCATCAGCCGGAACGCCGCGTGTACTTCGCCAAGAGGAAGTCCATGTCATCGCCGACGCCGTAGCCAAATGCGTGGCTGATTTCCCGCACATGGTCTAAGCGGATGATCATGCCATCCCGGCCGTTGGTGGGTAGCGTGTTTGCAGACTTGAGGGCTTGCTCGAACATGCGTACCAGCGCATCGAAATATCCTTCGTCCTGTTGGCAGATGTCGCGACAGAACCCGGCGGCCTGCTCGCAATAGAAAACCATCAGCTCGGTAAGTCCTTCGGGGTCACCCACCGCTTTTTTGTAATCGGAGATGGCCTGCTTGACTTTGGAGACGGACGTGTCCTGGTTCCGGAACACATCGGGCCAAAGCCAGCGATCGATGGTTTTCTTGTATGGTTCCAGAACGTCCTGGCCCAAGCCAAAACGAGCATGAAGGAACGCCTGGTTGTCTTTGTGTGCGGCGTAGAGATGGTGAATTAAGTCCAGCAATGCGGTCCGGTCAAAAGCAGTAAGCTTGGCTTTGACATCGACCCAACTGGGTTGCGATTTCGACTGATGTTTGGCCATATGCGTCTTCGATGTCCCACTCCCCTGCGCAACCCCCAACGGGGCTGTCTGACTCAGAAACAGTAGCCTTGGGCCAGCCAGTAGTGCCAGTCGCCAATGGCCTCGACGGTCGATTCATCCGCGTCGATGGCAGCCAGTTGGGAAAGCGGAACCGCCACATTGCGGCCGTGCCAGCGAATCAAGACCAGCATGTCCCCGGTGCACGCATCTTCTGGCGCCATGCGGAGGACTTTGACGGTTTCTCCCTTGCGGAGCGGCGACACCACCGTGGCCGAGATGCAGCGGGCGGGGAAAGGAAATCGTAGTTTATCTTCTAGGAAGTAGTACCAGCCCAGAGCTTGCTCTTCCGGCCCATAGGCGTCGACGATGACTTCGTTGTGGATGCGTTCCTCGCGGAGGCGGTCTCGCTTGGGTTTGGCCACGGCTTCTTTCTCGCGGACCGCTAGCAAGACTGGGTCAACGGGAAGAACTTTCGTGTCTTCTGATCCACTTTCTTGCGGTCCTCCGGCCTACTCCTGTTAATGGCTTTCCAGTCTTTCTGGGATGCCGGTGTATATCCTGACCGTCCATCTGAGCTTTCCCATCGCCACGCGTAGACGTCTTCTCTTCCACGGAAGAGGCTCCGAAATAACGCAATCCTCTTCCTGGCTCGTCCTTGCCGCTCGTCTGAAGACAAAACGTCGATGGGTTTGAGGCAGGACCGCATCGCAGGTTCGGCTGGCGGAATCGGGATGTTGTGCTCCGTCAGAAGCTGCCGCAGACGGGAATTTTCCTCCCGCAGCCGCCTGTACTCTGCTTCGGTGGACTCGAACGAAACAGGTTGTGGAACTCTGCTATCCATCCCCGGAAATCACCTCTGCGGACGGTGGCTCCCTTCCGCATATGCTCACACGCCATCAAAAACAGTATCCACCTCCAGATAGCGTAAGACGCGCAAAGCTCGTAAAGGAGCTTGCACGCCGGCCGATTCTGCATCCACGGCAAGTTTATGGTTTATCGCCGAACTTCCCGGATGCTCTCCTCCTCAAGCAACGAACAACTTGCAGCACACTGGGGCGGCAACATTATGGCTTAAATGCGGCAAAGATATCGTTTAAGCCACACTGTGGTCTGGAACCACATCGTTATAGTCAGTGAATTCCTCGTGGCAGATTGCGCAGATGCTGTTCTGTTCGGCGACTTTCCACTTCAGAAGTTTCCGCATTTCAGCGGGGAACCTCAGTTCCCGATATCCTCTCGGATGATGCAGATCATCAATGCGTCGAACCCCAGGCTGTAGTCTGCGCGCATAATGCGCTTGTTCGCGGCCGCAGCAGCGGAGCGATCTATGGATGGGGCAGTATTCATTACGGCGGAGTTTCATAGGATTCTCCTTGGATTCGGAGTCTGTTCCCCCTACACTCGCGTGGTAAAGTGGCCCGATTCAATCGCTTCCAGATATCTCCTTGCCGGGGTGTGACGGGGATTACTCCGTGCATCCCTCTCCACGCGACCTTGGCGGCGAGGTCGTGCTGTTTGCCAGGGCGGGGTGGAAGTTCGCGCCGGTTTTTGCCTGCAAGGCGTTGATTACGCGTTGGATAGTGGGTTGTTTGGACCCCCATTTGCGGAGAGACTCGCCGCCCATAATTGACCAATGTTCACGAAACATGCTATGTTCACGGTGTCGTGAACATGCCAACTATTGTGAACATGAAAGCTCTTGGCGGTGTGGCCTTGGAGCAGGCTCTTGGTGCAGAGCTCAGGGAACTGTTGAGTGGCATTGCCTGGTTGCGCCCCTGGCAAGTAGAGCATGTTGCCGAGACGCCGGATGCCGGGTTTGATCTGTTGGCCACGCTACCTCTACCCGAGGGCAAAGCAGCGCTGTGCGTCGTGTGCAAGAAAGAATTGCGCCCAAGCACTTTTCCTGCGTTAGCCGAGAGGAGGCTTGCCCCTCCTGGGCGTCCGCGAGTAGTCGTGCCTGTGCTGGCCATGCCATTTGTATCCTCCCGCCTCGCCGACCTGTGCATTCAGAGAGGCTGGAGTTGGTACGATCTTGCGGGAAACTGTCATATTGACGTGCCGAATGCAATCCACCTTGAGCGTCATGGCTATGCACCGGTGCATTCCCGGCCTCGACCAACCGCGAATCTAAGCACGCCTGAGGCGGGACGAATCATTCGTGCGCTTCTGGCGCCGGAAAACGCGGGCAAGCGCTGGACGCAGAGAAGCATGGAAACTCATTTTGGAGAGTTCAAGAACCGGACCCCGAAGCCTAGTCTTGGCCTGGTGAACAAGGTTGTCCGACACCTCCAGGATGAGGCATTCATTGAAACATTGCCGCAGGGCGGTTTTCGGCTACGCGATCCCCTCAAACTCCTCTTCGCCTGGCGGGACGCCTACCGTTTCGACCGGAACGAACGCCGCGGCTATTTCACCTTGCTGCAGGGAAAGCGATTAAGAGATGCCCTGGCCAACCTTGGCCTGGAAACCGGCGGGTTTACGGCGTATGCCGCTTTTTCGGCGGCAGATTTTCAAGCGCCCCACGTCCGCCAGCCGAAGACTTGGATTTATGTGGGCCGGCAACATCTCAGCAGCCTGGAACAACGGATCGAAGCAAAGCCGGTAGAATCCGGCGAGAACGTGGTAGTCCTAATACCCGATGACGACGGCGTCTTCTATCTGGCCGATGGCGGCTTGGTTGGCGATCATAGAATGGCCTGTACGAACCCGGTGCAAACCTATGTCGACCTCTCCCACTGCGGAGGACGCGGCGAAGAAGCAGCCGAGGCATTGCTGGAACAGAAGCTCAAACCGGAGTGGAGTCGACACGGACTGCTATGAACCAAGAACCAAGGCATCAAAGCGAATATGATTCCCGCCAGACGGAAGCTGCCCGCCGCGTGCTCGTCGATCTTGGTCAGGTGTTGGCCGCTTTCCACGATTGCCTTGTCGTGGTTGGCGGCTGGGTCCCGGATTTGTTGCTTCCCGGAGTCGAAGACCCCCACGTCGGAAGCATAGATGTTGATCTGGCCTTGGACACCCGTAAACTCAGCGATGGCCGCTACGCCGAATTGCTGACGCTCTTACTGAATACACGCCGCTATCGCCCTGGAGCAAAATCCTTTCAGCTTCTGACTGACGTTGACCTCGGTGACGGTGGCGGACCAGTGCAGGTGGAAGTGGAGTTCCTTGCTCCAAAAGAGGTAAAGCTGAAGAAGAATCGGCCAAAGCTTCTGGAAGGTTTTCGTGTTTTACGGGCAGATGGTTGCGGCACCGCTTTCCATGCGCCCGTGGAGATTGAACTTGCTGGTCAGAGCATCCTTGGCGCGAAGAACAAGGTACGTCTTCGTGTCGCTTCCTTGCCGGATTTTCTCGTGATGAAGGCACACGCCCTGGCGGGGAGGGACAAACCGAAGGACGCCTACGACCTCTGTTATTGCCTCGACAACTATCCGGGTGGATTAGAGAAACTGGCAGCTGCATGGAAACTGCGTGGCGAGGAAAAGGACGTGAAGCAGGCCATAGCAATTCTGCAAACGAAATTTTCGAGCGTGGAGGATTTCGGCCCTAGACAGGTCGTCGAATTCTTCGACTCGCCCGATCCTGAGACCCAAGCGATGAACGCGCGGCGGGCATTCGAACTCGTGCAAAGGTTCCTGAGCCTGATTCATGAGAACAAATAGAACGGAGCGATATCCGGAAATCCGCTTGCCAATCGTCCCAGTTCCCAGACGTTCCGATTCGTCAATCCCCACATTTTCCGCAGGACTTCAGGGCTGAATCGCTGCTGCCCAGCGTGTACGTTGGGCGAAATAGAAGGCGGCCAAGCGGAACAGATGAAACATAACAACGACCGGGGAGACCCTCCGCTTCTCGGCTCTTCTTGTGCCGATCCCTTAGGAAGGTTTGGGTACGCGCCTCGGCCGCTGCTCACGATGACAACCAGGGCGGAATCTTCGACGATCAGCCCCGTGACACACCCGAAGGACTACCTGCGGGGACGCGTTCTTGACCAATAGAGCGTCAACGCTGTGTCCCCGGTGTTCCGCAACCGCTCTGCGACTTCTTTTGTCTCGAAGGGTCGGTCCTCGATCTCCAGGTCACGATTGAGCAACTCAGTGATTTCTTCCGCGGTGCTCGGTTTCCTGATCTTGTTCAACGCTCGGGAAATGTGCTCGTCGAGACGACGAGTCGAATTCGGAATCTTCCGCATTGCCGGTTCCAGCTCTCGAAAAATGAACTTAGCTTATTCCTCACAGGGTGCCGATGTCAGCATGGGTTTGGAGGAGATAACGAGCTGGAATGGCAGATCATGGCTTTCTCGCCGGCAGCAGCTTAACGACCAAGTTTCCTATGATCGCGGGCTGGTGCTCTCCGGCGCCGCCAACCAAAGTGTACGAGCGCTCGAAGCCCTCTGGTCCTTCCACTTTCATTTCCCAATTGTCATTTGCGCGAGAGCCGACAATTGACACCCGCCACTCTCCGGGCCTGTCACTCAGGACGTGTTCAATGACAGCTACAATCTCCCCGCGAGCTCGGGCATCGCCCGTATTCTGCATCTCAATCATGACCGCCATGTCTCCTACATTGTACAAAGCGGCCCGCTCTCATTTACGGCGGGTCGAATCCCCGCTTGAAGTGGGGGGATTGCCGCAATCGCAGACAACGTCGGGCGTCTCCGGGCTCTCGAAGAACCACGCGGTCGACTGCCGCCCCCTTCGCAGATCACCTGTTGAAATGGTGCTTCACAATTCCTGACGAAAAAGGCGTGCGGAAAGAATGTTTTTCTGGGGAATGAGACTTTGCGGCAATGAGAGCGCTGGGAAAAGGTAAAGGCTGTGACATTGGTTACGCTCTAGCCATCAGCTCCTGCGAGGGAGCCAACAGCGTGGAGACGTGCACCGTCACAGCCCTTGATGCGATCACCGCTTTCGCGGTCCCAAACCCCAACTACTCCTCGCAGAGCGGTCGGTTTTTTCGGGTCTGGCTGCTCGTCGGGTTACCCTTCCGAGCTGATCACTCAGCCTACATCGGACTGGCAAAAGTTTAATTAAGCCAACCCTTTCAGCCGTCGACGAAAGCAACCCTAGAGAGTTGCCCGAAAATTGTCAATGCCCGTTTTCGGTGCAATCGGCCTGCTGCGACGGATCAAAACCCAGAGACGCAACCCATTGAATCATTGCTGCTTAATAAATGGAACATTATTTTTTTCCCATTTTTCCACAGCAACATCCACAGGTGCTAAAAGCGCGGTGCAACTACGAGGAATGTGTAGGAGGAACCAGTAAGCATCTTGACGGCGGGAAATCGATCACGCATAGTTTGTTATCACCTCACCAACGCAATGTCAGATCTCGTGGCCTACATCGATGGCGGCTCTCTCGGGAATCCGGGCCCGTCTGGTATTGGAGTGGTAATGGACGGCCCCACCGACGGCACCATCAGAATCGCCAAATGGATCGGACACCAGGACAATAATGTCGCCGAGTACCTTTGCTCTGCTGGAGGCGCTGCAATGTGCCCTGGGGCTTAAGGCCAAGACGCTTCACGTATTTTCCGATTCCGAAGTAATGGTCAAGCAGATGAGCGGAGAGTACAGCTGCCGCAGTCCGCGGCTCTATTCCCTGAATTGGCTCTGCCGGAAATTGGCCCGGTCGCTCGATTTCTCGATCTCCCACGTTCGTCGCGAGCACAACACGGAGGCCAATGGTCTGGCCAGCGCGGCCGCTCGCAGGAAGCTTTGCTAATCCCCGATTTGACGGCCAGACATGCGTTCTTGCCGCGCATCCAACCACGAGGAACTGCGGTTTTGAGTGTGCTCTGAGTTTTCGTAATGAGATCCTGTCTATCTGGGCCGTGTTGAAGTAGGTCAACAAAGCGCGTAAGAGTCAACGAGCGGGGCGACCTGATCGAGTCATAAATCAAGATTGGCAATGTGGCCGGCTTGGACTTATCGACTGTAGTTGCGCACGATAGAACGATCCCTCTTCGGCTGAAGCGTAGCCCTGCGGAATGCCGTCGCAACGGGAACAAGTCGCAAGAACCTCTGGCAGCAGCCGCCGCGCCGCCTTGTCGCTGCACGGTTCCGGAGGGACGCGTAAGTACCCAGGCTGACGAGGGCGGATCGCTTGGTGCATGCTACCATTTAGACCGCGCCTGTCACGGATACAAGCCCTCCAGCGCAAGCCGTACAACTCCGAGTGCAACGGGCGATGACGGGGGAACAGCGTCTTATGTTAGCGCTGGAAATGAGCCTCTTCACCCGCCAAGGAGGGCATTCGGCAGGGGCATCCGGAGTGGTCCGAGGTTAAAGTCCATCGCGAGTTCCTGCGACGGGCATTCTTGCCAGGGCCCGTGCCAGCGTCACTGCGATGAGGGTGGCGGCATCTTCCACGCTTCGACTGTCAGTTTTCAATGACAACAGCCGTCATTTCTGCATCAACGAAAGTAAACGTCACCATTGGCCCCTCCCGCACATTTAGCACCAAGGGAGGACGAAAGCAGGCGATACAGACGCCATTTCTGTGCCGTACGCTCGGATACACGATCCCCGCTGAGCCACTAGTCAACAGTTTAAGTCCAAGTGCTTGGGAGGCGGTGTAGCTGTTCGGGTCT
>PKXK01000270.1 GCA_003132325.1 Acidobacteriaceae bacterium | reverse complement strand
CTTTCTTGATGCGGTCGGCGAGCACTACAAACCGGCGGTAGACCTCGTCGAGTTCGCGGCGCTCGAACTGGTGTCCCAGTTGTTCGCAGCGCAGAGCGAGGGCATGGCGGCCGGAGTGCTTGCCCAGCACCAGCCGCGAATCGGGTACGCCGACCGATTGCGGCGTCATGATTTCGTAGGTCAGCGGATTCTTGAGCATTCCATCCTGATGGATTCCCGCTTCGTGCGCAAACGCGTTGCGCCCGGTGATGGCCTTGTTGGGCTGCACAGGAACGTGGGTGATCTCCGCTAACATCTGGCTGGACGCATACAACTGCTCGCTGGCAACTCCGGTTTGGTACGGATAGCGGTCGGGGCGCACCCGCATCGCCATGACGATTTCTTCCAGAGATGCATTGCCGGCGCGCTCGCCGATGCCGTTGATGGTGCACTCCACCTGGCGCGCACCGGCCTGCACTCCCGCGAGCGAGTTCGCGACCGACAGGCCGAGGTCGTTGTGGCAGTGCGTGGAGATGGTTACTTTGTCGATACCGGCAACTTCTTCACGCAGGGTGCGAATGAGGCGGCCGTATTCCTCGGGCATGGTGTAACCGACGGTATCGGGAATGTTGACGGTAGTGGCGCCGGCTGCGATCACCGCTTCGACCACCTGGCAGAGAAACGGGACGTCGGTGCGGGTGGCGTCTTCGGGCGAGAATTCAACGTCCGCACACAACGACTTGGCGTGGCGGACGGCCTCGCGCGCCTGCTCCAGGCACTTCTCGCGCGAAATGCGCAGCTTGTATTTCAGATGAATGTCGGAGGTTGCGAGAAAAACATGGATGCGCGGGTGCGCGGCTCCCTGCAACGCCTGCCAGGCCCGGTCGACGTCGCCGGTACAAGCGCGGGCCAGACCGGCGATGATGGGACGCCGCACCGTGGCGGCGATCCGTTGCACGGCTTCGAAGTCGCCATCGGAGGCGATGGGGAATCCGGCCTCGATCACGTCCACGCCGAGGCGGTCGAGTTGCTGGGCCAGGTGCAGCTTTTCCGGCACATTCATACTGCAGCCCGGCGACTGTTCGCCGTCACGAAGGGTGGTGTCGAAAATGGTGATGCGCGGCCGATCCATGGATTGTCTACCTCCCGAAATGATGTCTTCTCTACTTTATCGGCGGACAGGTGCGAAAGAAAAGGTTATTATCTTTACATAATGATTAGACATAATGATACTATTAGATCTGCTTATGAATAATGTTAGAATTGTCATCCTGAGCGAAGCGAAGGAGCCATGCATTCCGCCGCCACAAGCAACTGCATAGGTCCTTCGCTTCGCTCAGGATGACAACGTGGGTGAGGCTTGGAACTGAAAGCTGACACCTAACACCTAACACCTGACACCTGACACCTGGGACCTGCCCATGGACCTTTCGCAACTTGAAGTCTTCCTGACGGTGGCTCGCGAGCGGCGGTTTTCGCGGGCGGCGGTAAAGCTGTTTCGCACGCAATCGGCGGTCAGCCAGAGCGTCCGCAAACTCGAACTGGAGATCGGCGAACCGCTGTTCGACCGCTCTTCGCGGGAGGGCGTACTCACCGACGCGGGACGGGTTCTGCAGGAATACGCCGAGAAGTTGCTCAACCTACGGCAGGACGCGCAGACGGCGCTGGTCGAGATGCGCGAATTGCAGAAGGGCCAGCTAGCCATCGCGGCCAATGAATTTACCGCGCTCTATCTGTTGCCGGTACTGGGCGAGTTTCGCCGGCTGCATCCGACGATCAAGATCACGGTGCGGCGTTCTCTGGGCAGCCACATTCCCGACGATGTGCTCAAGCACAACGTGGAACTCGGGGTCCTTTCTTACGATCCGCAGGAGCCGCAGTTGCGCTCGGCGGTGGTCTATCTGGACGAGTTGATCTTGGTGGTTCCTCCGGGCCATCCGCTGGCCTCGGCGGGCGAAGTCAGCGTCCGGCAGTTGGGCGCGGAGTCGTTCGTGGCCCACATTGTGGCGTCTCCTTATCGCGATAAAGTGATCGAATCGTTCCGCCACCATAAGACCCCGCTGCACATGGACGTGGAACTGCCCACGCTGCAAGCCATCAAGCGTTTCGTGTGCATGGGAAATGGGGTGGCGCTGGTACCCGAAATCAGTGTGGAAAACGAAATCAGCCGCGGAGACCTGGTGCGGGTTCCGGTGCGCGATCTGCGTTTTCACCGCAAGCTGCGGCTGGTGTACCGGCAGGAATCGGCGCTGTCGCACGCGGGCAGAGCGTTCTTGAAAGTGGCGGAGCAGGTGGCAAAAGACCGAGGCGGGCATTATCTGTTTCAGCGGGAAAAATAGCCCCTATCAGCCCTGGTGTAGGCACGATTTGTATCAGGGTATGCCTTCAGGCATACCGTAAGTGCCGGGGCATGAATGCGCCTTTAGGCGCTGGTCTTGGACGCTGGGGTTTCACGACGGGCGGCTATGCGGATAGTCTCACTGGTTCCATGGCCGCATCCGCGGCGCCCAGCGGCGGACGTTCCTGCAGTATTCCTCATACTCCGCGCCGAATGTCTTGCGCAGGTGCGGCTCCTCATACAGCCGCACAAACAAAACCACGCCCAGCGCCGCCAAGCACACCCCTATGATCGCGGCCAGACTTGCCCGTCCGAAGACTACCCACAGCCCCACCCAACCCACACAGAACCCGAGGTACATGGGGTTCCGCACGTAACGATAGAACCCCACCACTACCAGCTTCGTCGGCGGAGCGATCGGCGCCGGCGTTCCGTGTCCGGTCCGTCCGAAGTCCCACACGCACCGCAGCGCCACCGCAAAACCGAGCACCGAGGGCACGGCCGCAATCCAGCGCCATCGCGCCACACCCGCCGCGTCGACGCGAAAGCCCAGCCATGAGGGCAGCAACCAGAACCACAGCGCAAAGAATGCGGCGCCCACGGCCAGGGAAGCGACTGTGGTCGGCCAATGTGCGCCACGGTCATCGCTCGGCATAGACGCCTCCGTCAGCACCCGAGTATAGCCTGTGCGCGCGTGTCCCTCACCAGGGGCAGCTATTTCGAGACGTCTTTTCGCCTGGATGCCTCCACAGCAGGAACCAGGGGCCGGCGTAGCGGCACGATCGCGCCTTTGGAGGGATCGGCGGCAGCCGTCGCCCGCGCCAGAACTTCCTTCTGGATGTACTGCACGAACTCCTGAATCTGGCGCTGCATTTCTTCCATGCGCTCACGCATTTGAAGAATGATGGCGATGCCGCTGATGTTGACTCCGAGATCGCGCGCCAGCGACAGAATGAACTCGAGCCGCTGTAAATCCTCATCGGTATAGAGCCGGGTGTTGCCTTCGGTGCGGCTGGGCTTGAGCAGCCCTTCCCGCTCGTAGAGGCGCAGAGTCTGAGGGTGAATGTCGTACATCTCGGCGACTGCCGAGATCATGTACGCGCCTTTGGATTTGCGTTTGGTCATCGCCGCTGTTCACTAATGTATAACAGCGCCGTCGCAAGGACACGGCGAAGTTATTTTCGGGCGAGAAAGAAAAGTTGTGTGGTGGAAGCCTGTGTGGTGGCGGGGCTTCGCCCCGCCAGGACGGGGCACAGCCCCGTCACCACACGGTCGAATGCTTCCCCTAGCTTGCCAGTTCAGGCTTTGGTTGAGCGCCTGCCCACCCGGCGGGCTTCAGCGCATGGTTGATCAAGTACGCGACTACGCCGGCGCCGATCACGATCAAGGCGAACAAGAACGAGCTCATGCCGAGCACAACTTCGTGTTCGCTGCGAATAATAGCAAATCCCAGCAGCAAGATTGGGGGAATGCCAACGGCAATCGCTCCCAACATGCCGCCCGGCACGCGAAACGGACGCTTCAATTCCGGTTCGCGAATGCGCAAGCAGATCAGCGCGACGAATTCGAGCGACAGGCTGGCGCCGTAGATCATGATGTCGAGCGTGACCAGGCGTTCGAAGCCGAGGTTCAAAGCAAGGCCCCAGCCCACTGCCAGCGCCAGAATCGCGACCCAGGGCGCGCGCGATTTCTTATGCAGCTTGCCAAAGACTTTCGGCAACATGCCATCCTGCGCCATGGCCAACGGCAGCCGCGAGTAGCTCATGACGAGGGCATTGAACATACCGAAGCCGCTCATCATGCCACCCGCCACGAGCGCGATCCGAAGCACCGGCCCGCCCATTAGCTGGGCAACGTCGGCCCAGGCGCCGGTTTCCCAGGCGCTGGCCGGAAGGCCGGTGATCCACATGGCGGCAAACGGAAGAACATAAGTAACGCATACGATAACTACCGCCCACAACATGGCGCGCGGATAAGTGCGCTGCGGGCGTTCCACTTCGGTGGCGATGGTCGAGGCGTTGTCCCATCCCATGTAGTTCCACATGCAGATGAGCAGCCCGCCGAGAATGTCGACGTTCGACGTGGTCGGCTTGGTCACTGCGCTAGCCAGCGCGTGAATCTTAAACGGCGCCAGCACAAAGATGGCCGCGAACGGCGCGGACAAGGCGAAGAACAGCCACAACGAAGTCGTCGAGACGACCTTCACGCCCAGAATATTAAGGACGGCGCAGATGATCACTACGCCCAGCGCAACGGCCACTCCACGATGGTTCTCCTGAAACCAGGGGAACATGCGGGTGAGGTAGGCGACAAACAGCGTGGGATAAATCGCCATATCGAAAATGGATGCTACCAGCGACAGCCAAGCTTCCTGAAATCCCCAGAAACTTCCCATGGCGCGCCGCACCCAGGCGTAGTAGCCGCCTTCAAAGGGCAGCGCGCTTGAGAGCTCGCCGATCATAAACGCAGTCGGGAGGCTCCACAGCAGCGGGGTCAGCAGCAGGATGAGGATCGCTTTGCCGTAGCCTGCGCCGTGCACGATGTCCTCGGTGCCATAGGTTCCGCCCGAGACCATAAAGAAGGTCGCGGCGACCAGGGGCCACAGGGTGAGACGAATCGATTTTTTCGTCTTCTGGAACGGGGGAACTACGGCAGGAACAACGTTAGGCTGCGGGATGTTGGCGGTTCGGGTAGCTGTTGCCAATTTCTATGGCTTCCTCCTCAAGCGACTCACTCTCACCACCGCGTCTCCCTTGACTTTCGTCACGCGGCTCCCAGGGTGGGCAGCGATTCCCGGGCATTGTCGGCGAAGTTAGTTCGCAATTGTGAGATTACGGCAAATTTCCACAGATGCAAGAATATTTTTGAGAAATAGTGAAAATTTTTGTCAAGGAGGACAGGTACGGAGGTAACGGCCGTCGAGAGCTGCTTTACCCCCGACAAAGTTCCTTACCACGGGGGGCACAGAGGAACCACAGGGGAAATAGCAGGTCGCTTTCCCCTGTGTTCCCCTGTGTCCCCGGTGGTAAGGATTTTAGACCTTGCTCCAAAGCTCTTCACGCGGGTCTTCGGGGTTCAGCTTGGCCAACTCGCGCAGAAGTTCCTTGGTCTTCTCGTCGCGCGGCATGGGGACAGTGATCTTCACTTCAACGATCTCATCGCCACGCACGCCGTCTTTGGTAGCCGAAGGCACGCCCTTTTCGCGCAGCCTCAGCTTCTGCCCAGACTGCGTCCCGGGAGGAATCTTCAGCATGCTTCGGCCATCGATGGTGGGCACCTCGATTTTCGATCCCAAAGCCGCTTCTACCGCCGTCACTGGCACGGTGATGTGGATGTCGTCGCCTTCGCGCTGAAACAGCGGGTGCTCGCCGATGCGGATGATGACGTAGAGGTCGCCGACCCCGCCTCCCCGCAAGCCGGCATTGCCTTTGCCCGCGATGCGAATGCGCTGCCCGTCGCGGGTTCCGCCCTTAATGCGGATCTCCAGAGGATCGGTGCGCTCGACGCTGCCTTCGCCGTGGCACACCGCGCAGGTCGAAATGTTCTTGCCCGTCCCATGGCATCGGGGACAGGTGACGTTGAACTTCATCCGGCCGCCCGTCTGCTCGATCGTGCCCTTGCCGTGGCACTGCGGACATTGCCCAGGAGCCTCGATGAAGCCATTGCCGTGGCAGTTTCCGCAGACATCGCGCCGGGCAATGTTGAGCTTCATCACACCGCCACGGATCGCCGTCCAGAAGGGCACGTTGACCTGGTACTCCAGATCGCTGCCCGGCTCCGGGCCGGCCTCGGCTGCCTCGCCACGCCCGCCGCCACTGAAGATGCTGGAGAAAACATCGCGGAACCCTCCGCCTGAAGTCCTCCGGCCGCCGGCGCGGGCGCCTTCGAACAGATCGGAAAAATCGAAGCCGCCGAAATCGACATTGCTGGGTCCGCCAGGGTGGGGGCTTCCGGGGAAGCCTCCGCCAAAGTCGCCGGGGTCGGCCCCGGGCTGTCCGCCGCCGCGGGCGTAGGCCTCCGCCGTCGCCGGATCGATGTTGTCGGAGTAGAAGCCGAGCTGGTCGTAAATCTTCCGCTTCTTGGGATCGCTGAGGACGTCGTTGGCCTCGGAAAGAGTCTTAAACTTCTCTTCGGCACCTTTATCGCCGGGATTGACGTCCGGATGGTACTTGCGCGCAAGTTTGCGGAACGCTTTGCGGATGTCGTCGGTGGAGGCGGACTTCTTTACGCCGAGAACGCCGTAATAATCTTGGTTGGTGGTCGTGGCCATTTTTCAGCGATCGGCACTCAGCCATCAGCGGTATACGTTTCAATTGTGTCATCCTGAGCGCAACTTTGTCATTGGCGAAACGCCTTGACCGCGAATGACAGCATGCTTGGCATGCCTGTGCTGAAATCGCGCTTTGTATCAGGGCACGCCTTTACAGGCGCTGCGGGCGGGAGATTGGAGTTTCACCCGTGGTCCTACGGTAAACGACGATGAGGAATTTTCTCGACGCGCTCCTGGCCGTGCTTGCAGGCAATGCGATCTACTTCCTGCTGATGCCACATCTGTCCCGCGTGGCGCGGCATGCGCTTTTCAAGGAAGACTGGGGCCTGCTGGTGGATTTCGCAATCTGCGCGGCGATCTTTGTCGCGGTGAAGTATGCGAGGCGGGATCAAAAATGAGCAACTGCGAGCCAGGATCAGGCAACATATCTAAATGATCACGATTTTGCTCCTCACCCTTTCCAACATCTTCATGACCTTCGCCTGGTACGGCCATCTGAAGTATCGCCACGCGCCGCTGTTCAAAGTCATCGTCATCAGTTGGCTCATCGCCTTTGCGGAATACTGTTTCCAGGTACCCGCCAACCGCATCGGCTCCTACGAGTTCTCGACGGCGCAGTTGAAGACCATCCAGGAGGCCATCACCTTAACCGTGTTCTCGATCTTCTCCGTCGTCTATCTTCGTGAGCCGCTGAAGTGGAACTACCTCGTGGGTTTTGCCATGATGATCGGCGCCGTCGCAGTCATCTTCAAGAAATGGT
Organism: Acidobacteriaceae bacterium; assembly: GCA_003132325.1. GTDB lineage: Bacteria > Acidobacteriota > Terriglobia > Terriglobales > Acidobacteriaceae > Acidiflorens. The sequence goes on along the minus strand of PKXK01000270.1, from coordinate 12,114 downwards.
GAGGCAAGCAGACCCGATGGTTACAACGATTCCTTTGAGAACTGCCGGTGGAGAGCCGGGCGTCCCCGCCCGGCTGGACGGGCGAGACGCCCGTCGCTCCATCGTATGACCTATCACGAGGTCACGGCCTTAATCCCCGCGGGCGGTCTTCTCCGGACTTGTTTTCGCGATGGCCGCCGCCACGATCTGGGCAACGTCGAGCAACTCCGGCGGATCGGCCGCGGCCGCCGCCAATCCATCGCGCAACATCGAGTTGCAGAACGGGCAAGCCGCGGCCACTACGCTCGCGCCCGTTGCCACCAATTCCTGAGCCCTCTCCAGATTGACGCGCTTGCCTGACTCTTCTCCCAGAAACATCAAGCCGCCGCCGCCGCCGCAGCAGAAGCCGCGTTCCCGTGCCCGCGGCGGATCCACCACCTGGCCGAAACGCGCCATCACCTCCCGCGGCTCGTCATAGACGCCGCGATATCGCCCCAGGTAGCAGGCGTCGTGATACACCATGCTCTTCTGCGCGGAGGTGTCGAGCGGCAGCTTATCGCGGTGGCGGGCCATCAATTCCGTGTGGTGCTCAATCGCGACGCTGCCCCCGTGCTCCTTCCAATCCACGCCCATGGTGCGCACGCAGTGCGGGCAGATCGAAACCATCTTCTTCACTCCGGCCTCGCGGATCTGCTCCAAATTTCCCTGCGCCAGTTCGCCGAACAGATAATCGTTGCCCAGGCGCCGCGCGGGATCGCCGTTACACTTCTCCTGGCGCAGAACGCCGAAGCTGATTTTCAGGTAACCGAGCACCTCGACCAGCGCCAGCAGAATCTTCCGGCCATTCGGGTCGTACGATCCCAGGCATCCCATCCACAGGCAATATTCCTGGGTTCCATCGAAATACGGCAGGTTGTTCTTCGCAATGAATTTTTCGCGTTCCGAGGGCGGGAACCCCAGCGCATTGCCCTGACGCTCCAGCGTATTGAACAGATCGCCGCCGTGACTGTTGTCCCACTTGCCCGTATTCACCGCGCCGCGCCGCAATCCCACGATCAACGGTAGGTGCTGGATGCCCACCGGGCACTGGAACTCGCAGGCCCCGCAGGTAGTGCACTGGAACGCCGCTTCCATGGAAAGGTGCTTCCCCAGCAGCGGTTCGCTGCTCTTCGGCCCGAACTCTTGCAGATAATGCCGGGTGCCCAAAATGATTTCTTTGGGATTTAGAATCTTTCCCGTGCTGTTGGCCGGACAGTGTTCGGTGCAGCGCCCACACTCGACGCAGCTGTAAGCTTGCAGACTGGCGATCCGCGTCAAATCCTTGCCGGTATCGAGGCCGAAATCTTCGTCGCCCACCAGCGGCGGGATGCGGCTGAAGCCGTCGCGCTCCAGAAACACCGTCAAAGGGCTGAGCACAAGATGCATGTGCTTGGTGCCGGGAATCAGCGGCAGAAAAGACAGGAGCAGCAGCGTATGCGCCCACCACACCGCCCAGCCCGCCGCCGAGCCCTCCGGCACCCAGAATCTGGCCAGGTAGGTGATCATCAAAGCGAAAATCAGGAACGCGATCAGGCCAGATTCCGGAGACAGCGGTTCGAGCCATTTCGGCCTGATGACGAACCGGCGGAAGGCCAGCCCCGCGATCGAGATGGCCACGGCTACCGCGAAAACGCCCGCAAACGCGAAGTAAAACCGTGAGAAGCCGCCATCGGACAGGAAGCCCAGCCCGAATCCTTCGGCGAAGTGGTTGAGCGTCACCAGGGCGAAAACGCAAAAGCCCCAGAACACAAATGCATGAGCCAGGCCGGGCAGCGGCCTCTGAGCAATCACCAGTCCCTGCGCGGCCACCTCCCAGAGCACTTTGCGGATGCGCGGGCCAATCGGCCGCAGTTGAAAGTCGGCGTCCGGTTTCGAGGCCAGGATGATACGCACCGCTGCGCCGAACTTCCGCCAGAACAGATACAACGAAACGAAGATCGCAATCAGCAGGACGACTCGTCCCGGCCAGTTCATACAGGGATGTCTCCAGATAACCCGACAGTCTAACGTAGCGGCCGTTCGTTATGCACCAGCAAACGGCGCGGAGGCCTCGCAGCTCAAGTTTGGAATTTGGAAGGATTGGTGGGATTATTTGTATGAAAGGCGACTGAAGCCCTGCTTAGAACGATGGCACGAATCTCGAAAGAACCGCGCAAGATATACGGAAAGACAAACCTGCTTCCGCGGGATGTCATTGTGGTTCGGGTCGTGTCCTTCACATTCAGGTTTGATACTACTGAGGAATTGCGCGATTGTATTAGGTACTACCAGCAAAAGACACATCCCAGCAGCCGAGTAGCAGCCAAGGCTATCGAGGCGCAACTTGGTCAAGATTGGAGATCTCTTCGTGGATGGGAAGTAGAGCGCTGGTTCGAGCGGTTACCAATGTACCTGCTGGAAGAGCCTAAGCGACAGAAGGTGCTCAAAGCCCTCTGCAATGCCCTGGAGCAAGTCGAATCCGGCAAAGTCTAGAAATTCAAAACGCTGCACTACCGCAGCCTGCCAAGGACTGGTTCCCCTTCCCGACCCGGTATATACTGCTCCCTATACTTTGAGCTGTAACCCGGCGAGAAACCGGGCACGGAGCGCGTTTTCATTATTTATACAGCTCCGTGAATAGAACGCTGGCTCCGGGGACCTTAGTGATCATTCGCCCTGGACAACCGGCGGGGGCGGGAATCGCTTGCGCGGTGCCTCCCGAGAGAGGTATTACTCGTGGACGTCGTATTCGTACGCATTCTTTTTGTCCTCATCGTCGGTGTCATCTGCTCCCTCATTCATCCGTTTAGCCTGCTCTCAAGGCCTGCTGGCGCCGTCGGTCTGTTGATCGGCGCCGCCATCGTCCTGTTCGAGTGGCGGCTGCGCGTGATGAGCCTGAAGCGCCTCATCGGAGCCGCGATCGGCAGCGTGCTCGGCATCGTTGGCGCATATCTTTTCGCCCTCGTCATTCGCAACAGCGTTCCTCCCGGCGCCACCCAGAGTTTCCTCCAGATCATGGTCATGTTGATCATGGCCTACGTGGGATTGGTGGTCGGCGCCAATAAAGGCGACCTGCTCAATCTGGCGGCGCTCGGCGGGGTCTTCGGCGGCGAAAAGACGGGCAAGAAGAGCTTCAAGATCCTCGACACCAGCGTCATTATTGACGGCCGCATCGCCGACATCGCCGAGACCGGTTTCCTCGACGGCCTCATTGTGATCCCGCAGTTCGTGCTCCGCGAACTGCAACTGGTGGCCGATTCCGCCGACTCGCTCAAACGCAATCGCGGACGCCGCGGCCTCGACATCCTGCAGCGTCTTCAGAAAACTGCCACGGTCCAGATCCAGATCGTCGAAGACGACTTCCCCACTGTCCGCGACGTCGATATGAAGCTCATCGAATTGGCCAAGGTCTACGAAGGCAAGATCATCACCAACGACTTCAATCTCAACAAAGTTGCGCAACTGCAGGGCGTGGCCGTGCTCAACATCAACGAACTGGCTAACTCGCTCAAGCCCATCGTGCTGCCCGGCGAAGTGATGCGCGTATTCATCCTCAAGGAGGGAAAAGAGTACAACCAGGGCGTCGCCTATCTCGATGATGGGACCATGGTGGTCGTCGATAACGCCCGTAAGATGATTGGCAAGACCATCGACATCGCGGTGACCTCGGTCCTGCAGACCACCGCCGGCAAGATGATCTTTGGCAAGTGGGATGAGCGCGGGCCAAGCCGCCACGAAGCCAAAGCACCGGCGCCACTTCCGGCAGTCGCGGCTCCGGCGGCGGCGGCAACCAACGGACCGCCCTTCGACCCGGCTGCCAAGAAACCCGCATCGACGGTCACCGACCGGGCTGTCGACTAGGCTCTGCACAGGTTCGTTTCAGGCGATCGCGAGGGAACAGGTTTCGGATCAGGGTATCGCTTTAGCGATACCGCAAAGCTTCGAAATCATCCGCCCCTTTAGGGGCTGGACGCTGCCAGGCCTTAGACCAAAAACTTTACCCTGTACTATACTGATCGCCCCTATGAAGGTGTTTGTCATTATTCCCGCCGCCGGACTGGGCACCCGCATGGCGCCGCCCTCGGCCGCCAAATCCAGAAAGAAAGCGCCCAGCAAACAGTTCAAAGAGTTGGGCGGCGTGCCTATCCTTGTCCACACCCTGCGGAAGTTTGCCGCCACTCCCGCCGTCTACGAGATCATCGTCGCGTTGCGCCCTGACGAAATTGCCGGCTTTCGCGCCCAGGTCGAAAAGCAGTACCCGGAAATTCTGACCAAGCGCCTGCAGATGGTCGAAGGCGGCGAGCATCGCCAGGACTCGGTCGCCAGCGCTCTCGCCCACACCGCGGCCGATCCCGAAGACATCGTGCTGGTGCACGACGCCGTTCGCCCGCTGGTTACCCCCGAGATCATCGCCCACGTGATCGAAGCCGCGCATGCACATGGAGCCGCCATCGCGGGCTTGCCCGCCGTGGACACGGTAAAACAGGTGGAACGAACCGCCGAGGGCGCGCTCATCAAAGCCACCATCCCGCGCGCCAGCGTGGTGATGGCGCAAACCCCGCAGGGCTTTCGCTACGGCATCCTGAAGAAAGCTTTCGCGGACGCCGCCATCGACGGCTTCGTCGGCACCGACGAGGCTTCCCTGATCGAGCGCGCCGGCCTGCCCGTGGTAGTCGTGATGGGCTCGCCCCGCAATATAAAAATAACCACGCCAGCCGATATGGAACTGGCCGAGTTCTATCTGAAAGCGGGAGCCCGGTAGCGCGGGTCCTTTGTATCAGGGCATCGCTTTAGCGAGTAACTCGTATTACATAAGTTGTTTCTCAGCGTTCCATAGGATAAGCCATTCGGACCAGAGTTCTCTCCGAGAAAGGCACATACAGCAACGCGGCAGTTGCGGCGAACGCCAGGCCCACTCCAATCTGCGGCAGCAGCAGAAACGGCGCGATGGCCCAGAGTTGATCGAGCGCTAGAACAAACGGGAACAGCCGGACGAATGTCCCGCCCAGCTTGCGGAAATCGAAGCCCACCGCGGACAGCAGATAGAAGCGCAGCGGGATTCCAACCGCTCCCGTCACCAACACCGCGCCCACAATGACGAGAGCCTTCCAGCCCGGAAGAAAGCCGCTCGCAACCCTCTCGGCAGCGCGCAGATGTGCGAGTCCGCTCACGTAGAAAATGAGATACATCGCCTGAAGGAGCGCGAAAAGCGCGCGCACCAATCCACGCCGGGGAAAGGGCACATGCAGTTCGGGATGCAGTTCGTGTGGCGCGGGCACTCCTGCCCGCGTGCCCTGGGTCTGCGCCGCCGCGGATTCTGCTGCGCCGCCGTCGACCGGTGCGATGAAGCGGTATCCGCGGCGGGCCAGGGTTTCGACGAAGCGCGGGCTCGAGGCGGAATCCCCCAGCGCCTCGCGAATCTTGTTCACCGCGGTATTCAGGCTGTGATCGAAATCGACGAAGGTATCGGCCGGCCAGATTGTTTCGCGCAGGTGGTCGCGCGTGACGACCCGACCTGCGTTCTGCAGGAGCGCGGTGAGGACTTGAAACGGTTGCCCCTGCAGCCGGATGCGAGCCCCGTTCTTGCGCAGCTCTCCGGCGGCCAGGTCCGCTTCAAAAACGCCAAATCGCAGAAGCGTGGCTTCGCGGTTGGAGGGAGGGTTGGACGGAGGCATCGGCATCTCGGCGCGCCCGTAGTGTACCGCGAGGCAGTCGTTAGCCGTTAGTCGATGATCGTTAGTCGATGGGCGTTAGCAGACGTCGGTCGCAAACATTGATCGCGAACGACTAACGACTAACGANNGCCGACAGCGAGCATCAGGAAGACAAGCATCAGCACCACCACTCCATCTACGCCGCCGAAGCCACCGGATTGCTTCTCATGGCGGTGCTTCTGCTCATTCTCACCATCATCCACTACTGGCGGTACATTCCTTGGAGCGTGCGCTGACTTTGCCCGATCGCGAACCGCTGCTAGTCGTCGTGTTAGGACCAACGGCCAGCGGGAAGACCGCGTTAGCGCTCACGATTGCCCGCCGCTTCCCGAGTGAGATCGTCAACTGCGATTCGGTGGCGATGTACCGCGAGTTCGAAATCGGCACGGCCAAGCCCAGCGCGGCGGAGCGCGCGGAAATTCCGCATCACCTGGTGGATTGTGTCGATCCGCTCGACGATGTCAGCGCCGGAGAGTTTGCCCGCCTGGGGAGGCAAGTCCTGGGCGAGATCGAGAAGCGCGGGCGCTTGCCGATTGTCAGCGGAGGGACCGGACTCTATCTCCGCGCTTTGGTCGAAGGACTCTTCCCCGGTCCGCAGCGGTCTGAAGAACTGCGCGACAGACTGCGTGGCCGCGCGGAGAAATATGGGGCCGAGCACTTGCATCGCATCCTGCGCCGGCTCGACGCTTCGGCAGCGCTCCGTATTCACCCCCATGACGTTCCCAAGGTGATCCGGGCGATCGAGGTTTGTCTTGCGTCGCGCCCGCCCTTTCGCCAGACTATGACCGAACTTTGGCAACAGGGACGCGAACCGCTGCGCGGCTTTCGCATCCTGCGTCTCGGACTCAATCCCGAGCGCGAGGGTCTCTATGCCCGCATCAACCAGCGGGCTGCGAACATGTTTGACCAAGGACGGCCCGCTGGAGGACTGATCGCNNTATGCCAAGCGCCAGATCACGTGGTTCCGGCGAGAGCCGGATGTGCATTGGCTGGCCGGGTTTGGCGATGACCCAGCCATCCAGGAGGAGAGCATCGCAACCGTCGAACGGGAAATCTAAGATACGTCGTGGGTGCCGGTGGAGCGCCGGGCGCCCCCGCCCGTCCCCACGCGAGCATGCTATTGTCACTTGCATGTTCCGCCGTTTGCCGCTGATCGCGCTCCTGCTAGCCGCGACGCTCTGCTTTGCGAAAGACAAAAGTAAAGACCGTTTTCTGCCGCCCGGTCCCATCCATCTCGACAAAGCCGGCCGGAAGTGGGCCGACAAGACGTTGCGCAAGATGTCGCCCGAAGACAAAGTCGGCCAACTCTTCGCGATCTGGGTAAGAGTGCAATTCCTGAATGACGCCGACCCCATCTTTGTGCAGCTGCGCGACAACATCCGCAAATATCGCATCGGATCGGTGGTCATGAGCGTTCCAGTCGATGGCCCCGTCCTGCTCAAAAGCCAGCCCGAGGTTGCCGCCGAGTTGCTCAACCGGCTGCAACGCTCGTCGAAGCTGCCCCTCATAGTCTCAGCGGATTTCGAGCGCGGCGTATCCATGCGTCTGAATGGCACCACCGTCTTTCCCCATGCAATGGCCTTTGGCGCGACCGGCAAAACGGAAAATGCCGAGGCCTTTGGACGCATTACGGCGCTGGAAGCAAGGGCCATCGGAGTGCATTGGAATTTCTTTCCCGATGCCGACGTGAATTCCAATCCTGCGAATCCCATCATCAACACGCGCTCTTTCGGAGAAGACCCGCATCAGGTCGGCGATTTGGTGGCGGCGTACATCCGGGGCGCTCACGAAGGCGGCATGCTGGTCACGGCAAAACACTTTCCCGGACACGGCGACACCGCCGCCGATTCTCATCTTGGCCTCGCGCAAGTCACCGGCGACCGCGCCAGGCTCGACGCGGTTGAGCTGCCGCCGTTCCGGCGCGCGATCGAGGCCGGCGTGGATGCCGTGATGGTCGCGCACGTAACCGTTCCCGCGCTCGACGCCGAGCCCAACCGCGTCGCCACAACTTCCAAGTCCGTGGTGAGCGGCCTGCTCAAAGAAGAAATGGGATTCCAAGGGATCGTTGTCACCGACGCCCTCGACATGGCAGGGCTGACGCGCCTGTACGCGAAGGATATCGGCCGCGCCGCGGTCGAATCCTTCCAGGCCGGCAATGACATGCTGATCATTCCCGCCGATCTCGACGCCAGTTACCGCGCGGTGCTGCAAGCCGTGCGCAGCGGCGAAATCGACCGCCTGCAACTCGATCAATCGGTGCGCAAGATCCTGGAACTCAAGGCGTCTCTCGGTCTGAACAAGGCGCGGCTGGCGGACCCCAGCCGTCTCTCCAGTCAGATTGCGCAACCCGAGAATCTGGCCGCCGGCCAGCGCATGGCCGATGAAGCCATCACCCTCGTCCGCGACAACGGTAAAGTGGTCCCGCTGCAATCTCTTGGAAATTCTCTGGGAACTCCAGAGGCCACCCTTCCGTATCAATCATTGACAGAGGTGAGCAATCGTCTCGTTGCGGTGATTTTTTCCGACGACCTGCGCACCGACTCCGGACGCATGCTCGAACGCCAAATTCTAGCCCGTGTACCTGACGCCCGCGTGATCTACGTCGATGCCCGCTCGGCCGCCGGCATGAAGCCTGCCGTGGTCGAAGCGGTGGGAGCGGCGGAGCAGGTGATCGCCGCGCTGTATGTGGTTCCGGTCGCGGGTAAGGCCATGCGTGCCGCTGGCGGAGGTTTGACGAATACGGTTGCCATGGACGGCGCCACCGGTTCTTTGCTCACCGCGATCCTCGAGCGCGCCGCCGAGCGCACGGTCGTACTTGCCATGGGCAATCCTTATGTGGTGCAGGATTTTCCCGCGATCCAGAATTATGTGTGCGCGTTCTCCAATGCCAGCGTGTCGGAAACAGCGGCCGTGAAGGCGATCTTTGGCGAGATCCCGATCGGCGGTCGGCTGCCGGTTACGATTCCGGGCATCGCAGCCCGAGGTCAGGGGATCGAACGCCCCGCCCGGCCAATCTCGGCTCAACCCAGCTCAGGAGGTTCCTCCCATGTTCCGTAATCGATTCGACCAAAAGACGTTCAGCCGTAAACTGATCGCAACCCTGTCTCTGGGCGCGTTGTTTGCCGCTCTCTGCGTGCTTCCCGCCTGTACCATCAATACGAACAAGAGTGGCACGGATGGCGAGAAGCACGTTGACATCAAGTCCCCCATGGGAGATCTGCACGTCAGCGAGCAAGCCGATATCCGTGACGCCGGCCTGACGCTCTATCCCGGCGCCAAGCCCGCTCCGAAAGACGACAGCGACAACCAGAAGAGCGCCAACGTGAACCTTTCGATTCCGGGATTCTCGTTGAAAGTGGTGGCGGCGGAGTTTCTCTCCGACGACGCTGCCGAGAAAGTCATCGCCTACTACGACAAAGAACTGCAGAAATATGGCAAGCCCATCCAGTGCAAGGGCGCTTGGACCGGCAATCACGTAGAAACCAAAGGCGACACGGATGACATCTCCAAGCCCGTCTCGTGTGGGAATGGCGGCAGCGCAGACTCGGTGGAATTGAAGGTAGGAACCGAGGGGAACCAGCACATCGTTTCCGTTAAGCCGAACAGCCGGGGAACCCGCTTTGCCCTGGTTTATGTGCGCATGCACACGGGCAAGGACGAGACGATCTAGAGACATCGGGTCATCGGGTCATCGGTTGATCGGAAGTGCTGGCAGGGTAAAGATGACCCGATCACCCGATGCCTTTGCCTTGCTCTCCGGGTTCGTTGTGCGCTAGCTTCAAAGACGTGGAGCACCCTTGCCAACAGTGTGGGACCACGGTCGAGGACGGGCGGCCGTTCTGTCCGCAATGCCGCGCTCCTCAAATCCATGTGCAAGTTGCGGCTCCGGACGCTGAAATTGCCACGGGCGTGAATCCCGCGCAGGACGATTTTTCTCCGGACATTCCCGTAGAGACGAGGTTTGCCTCATCTCCGGCACGGCAAGCCGCGTTCGGAAGCACGATGGACAAGAGCGTTGCGGTTCATGCCGCGCTCAAGGCCGGGGTGCTCGGCGTTTTCATCGGGATGATCCCCTTCCTCGGCATCGTGCTAACCGGCGCTCTGGCTGTCTATTTCTACCGCCGCGAAAATGGGTTGGCGCTTCCCGCCGCTCTCGGATCGCGTCTGGGAGGAGCAGCGGGAGTCGTCGCCTTCGCCATCAACGCCCTGTTGATCACCATCCGCATTTTTATTTTTCACGCCGGGAAGGAATACACCGATAGCATTCTGAAAATCGTTCAGAAGTTCGGAGTCAACGTGGCGGATCCTGACATTCAAGCCGGCATCCACAACTTGTTTACTCCGTCGGGGCTGGCCATCACCTTCTTTTTCGGAATGATTCTTACCGTGGTGCTCGCTTCGGTGGGCGGTGCGCTAGCCTCGCTTCTGCAGCGGCCCCGCAACACCCGCGTGTAGTTTCAAGCGCAATCGGCGCGGGTTTCGAGCCCGCCCTTGCTCTCATCTTTCCGCACGCGTATGATGCAGCGTTTATGAATACACGTACGTCAGCGAGTCCCGTTGCACTCCGTCAGAAAGCGCAGCTGATGTCTGCCTCCGAGGTGGAGCGCACTTTGATCCGCCTAGCGCATGAGATTCTCGAGAAGAACAATGGCGTCGAAGATCTGGCCCTGGTCGGCATCCGCCGCCGGGGAGTTCCGCTGGCGGAGCGGCTGGCGAAGATCATCCAGCGCATCGAAAAGAAGCCGGTACCGCTCGGCACGCTTGACATTACCCTCTATCGCGACGATCTTTCCACCCTCGACACCAAGCCGGTGGTGCAGAAAAGCGAGATGGAAATTCCCATCACGGGGAAGTCGGTGGTACTGGTGGACGACGTGCTCTATACCGGGCGCACCACTCGCGCTGCCATGGACGCGCTCTTCCGCTCGGGCCGCCCCAAACGCCTGCAACTGTGCGTATTGATCGATCGCGGCCATCGCGAGTTGCCGATTGAGGCCGCTTTCATTGGGCGAACCGTGCAGACCACGGAAAATGAGATTATCGAGGTCAAACTTCGCGAGGTCGATGACGCGGAGAAAGTCCTGCTCATGGAAAAGCAGCAGGCCAATTTGTAATTTGTGATTTGTAATTTGTAATTGAAAAGCTCATTGCGCGGTTCTTGAATCACAAATTACAAATTGGAAATCACAAATTGACTATGAATCCAGCACGCGGTTCCCTGCTCGGCATTGAGCACTTGGAAGCAGCCGAGGTCCTGAGACTTTTGAAATTTGCCCGGCGTATGAATCCGGACAAGCCGCGGCCCTTACTCAAGGGCAAGCGCGTCTTTTTACTTTTCTACGAGGCCTCCACCAGGACGCGCAGTTCGTTTGAAATCGCGGCCAAATCCTTGGGCGCTCACACCGTCCTCATCCAGGCGTTTGGTTCGAGTATTGAGAAGGGCGAGTCGCTGCTCGATACCGGGTACACGGTGCGCGCCGTCGGTGCCGACATCATCGTTATCCGCCATCCCAACGCCGGCGCGCCCTACGTCATGGCGCAGCACCTCGACGTGCCTGTCATTAACGCCGGCGATGGCCTGCACGAGCACCCCTCGCAGGCGTTACTCGATGCTTACACGATTCTGCGCAATAAGAAAACATTGAAAGGTCTGCAAGTCGCGATTGTCGGCGACATCTTTCATAGCCGTGTGGCGCGTTCGGCGTGCCACCTGTTAAGCAAATTCGGCGTGAAGATTATTCTCTGCGGTCCGCCGGAACTGGCGCCTGACATTGCGGCGACGCTCGCACCCGGCGTGCGCGTCACCCGCCACATTGAAGACGCCCTGCGCGGCACCGATGTGGTCATGCTGCTGCGTGTGCAGACCGAACGCCTTTCCGGTTTGAAGATCGATCTCGCGGAATACATCGTGCGCTACCAGATGACACCCGCCCGGTTGAAGATGGCGAAGAAGGATGCCATCGTAATGCATCCCGGCCCGATCATTCGCGGTTTGGAGTTGACCAGCGAAGTTGCCGACGGCGCCCAGGCGCGCATCCTGGACGAAGTGCACAACGGCGTGCCAACGCGCATGGCAATTCTGGCGCGGGCGATGGGGAAGATGCGATGAAATTCGATTCACCACGGAGACACAGAGACACGGAGAAAGGCAGAAGTCAGAAGTCAAATTGAAGAAGTGACGACAATATCGCTTGACCGCACAGAGCGCGCATAGTCACGCGACCCCTCTTTCGGTGTGCACTTCTGCAATTTGACTTCTGACTTTTGACTTTGTTTCTCTGGGACTCTGTGGTGAAGATAAGGATTGATGTGACTTCACGCTCCACAAGTAGTCTGCTGATCAAAGGCGGCCACCTCATCGACCCGGCGGCTCGCATCGATGCGCCCATGGACGTGCTGCTGA
>PKXK01000155.1 GCA_003132325.1 Acidobacteriaceae bacterium | reverse complement strand
CTTCCAACACAATCTGCCACTTCTCTTCCGGGGTTCTCTGGACTCTCGGCTTTCTCGACATTCTCGCCTCCTGGCGGAGGCCCCAAGCCTAACTAACTTCCGTGTCCAGTTCTACTGGGGTGCACTACATTTCCCTCCTTTATTCCTTCAAGCTCGGCGAAGTCACCTAATGCTCACAGTTCCCATTCGATACGCTCGCTCTGGCCAAAACGGGCTAGACCTTCTTGAGCGACGGTTGGTGGACCCTCACACGACCGTCATCATCCCACTTGACGACCGCGTCATTACACTAACATTCCACTTGGTACAAAAGATCGGTCAGGTCATGATCCAGCCCAGCCTGACAGACCAATCACCGGGTGCATATGACTGATGTCACGGTGGGGTATGGAATTCGTGCGGAGGGCCGCGGTGGTCAGGGGAGCCTCTGCCAGAACTCGGCACGTTGATCGGGTTCAGTGGGTTCATCGAACTGACAGCCTTGCTCTGGTGGGGAGTGGAGTTGTGGTGCACCATGAACATGGCTGCGAAGGACCATAGGAAATCGACGGCGATGTCGTTCCCACTTCCCGCCCGGTAGTCGAACATGCAGCCTGGCGACGATCACGAAGCTAGTGATGGGAAAGTGGAAGAAGTTTTCTACTTTCTAAAATGCGGCAGGACTTCATCGCCGAACAGCTTTGCTTGGCCCGTGCGATCGTCGCCCCAGATTTCGAGCATGATGTGAGTGCAGCCAGCGGCGCGGTATTCTTCGATCTTCTGAATGCACTCGTCAGGCGTGCCCGCGATGGGACAGACTTTGCGGAGTAGTTCATCGCTGACGGCCCGCGCGGCGGCTTTGCGGCCACCCTTTTCCATGGCGTCCGCTACCGGCTGCAGCTCTTCGAAGGTGATGCCGGCGGATTGGAGCAACACGTCGGCCGAGCCTTTGATGTTCTGCACTTTATTGGCAAGATATATGCTAGCTTGCTCGCGCGCACCTTCTCTGCCTTTCTTCGAATCGCGCCCAATACTGCCTACGATCACGCAGCCGAGGATCAGCTTGGAAGCATCTTTGCCCGCTTTCGCCGCGCCCTCTTCCATATTCTTCTTCGAGTAGCGCACGAACGCGGGAGTGGTGATCGACGCCGTGAGTAGTCCATCGCCGACCGCCCCCCCCAGTTTTTGCATCGCGGGTCCAGTTCCCGCAACATACACAGGAGGAACGGTGCGTGGAGTGTGCGCATCGCTCTTCAGCGGCGGAACGCTGGCGGCGAACACTTTGCCCTGATATTCAAACTTGTCGCCCTTGAGTACGCCGCGGATGACTTCGATGCTTTCCCGCATCACGGTGGCTGGGCCGACTTTCTCGCCTTCCCCCTCGCCGATTTCTTTCATGAAGATCTTCGATGCGCCCAAGCCCAGCAGAAAGCGGTCGCGGCCAGATCCTGCATAACGCGCGCCTCCATCGCGATCTGCACTGGATGACGTGTGTAAGGCGAAATAATTCCCCAACCGAGTTGAATGCGCCGGGTCTGGCTGGCGATGACGGCAAGAATTGCGGTCGAGGAGCGGGCTTCAAAGGAATGTTTACGCCACCAGGGGTAGGCTTCCGCAATCCAGAAAGCGTCGAAACTGGCGTCCTCGCAGGCCTTGGCCATGGCTGCGGTTTCGTGGACGGGCTCCATGCTGAGTTGAAGAACTCCGATGTTGAATGGGATGGTCATGATGGCTTTGGCTCCGTATTAGTTCTTTGACTCCGTATTAGTTCTCAGGAAATACAAACTCCAGTGATTCCGGGCCGGTCGCTTCCCGAGGCTTGCGACCTGACCCTAAGACCTCGTTAGTCCGGGTCGGTCCAGGCGAGCTCCAGGCCTTTGATCAGTTCCCAGACAGCTTTGTTCAACGGCGTGGGAATGCCTTTGTTCTCACCCCACTTCACGATTGCGCCGTTCATGAAATCAACTTCGGTCGGGTGCTTGGCGAGCACGTCCTGCAGCATCGAGGCGCGGTGCTTGCCGGGAGCGTTCGCCCCTTTCTGCACTAGGGCGCGCGGATCGCCGTGCAGTTCGATATGAAGCGCACGGGCGACGGCCTCGCCTTCGACGATCAGATCGTTGAAGAGCTGACCGGTTGGCCCGAAACGCGTGGCGGCGCCGTGATGCAGCAGCGTCAGGGCTCCGACGGGGTTGGTGGCAGCGTTGAAGATCAGCTTGGTCCACTGCGCGCCGCGGGCGTCTTTCAACGGAATTACATTCATGCCGGAGCGCGTGATCAGGCCGGCCAGTTCTTCGATCTTGGACATCGGCGTGTTCGTCGGTTCAAAGGGACCAATCCAAGTGTCGCCCTTGATGTCGAAGCCGATGTGGCCGGGAGCGATGGGATGTCCGGCGGGGAAGGTTGTGCCCCGAATCACGTACCTTACGTGTTCCGCGATGATCTCCTCGTTGCCGACGCCGTTTTGAACGGAGCAGACGGCGCTATTTTCGTCGAAGGCGCGGGCCACCTGCGCGATCGCACCGCGCGTGTGGATGGCTTTGGTCGCGACGATGCCATAATCGCAGCATGGAAGTTCGTTGGGATCGCTGGTGGCATTCAGTTTTGCAGTGAAATCGGCGGCTCCGGAAATGCGCAGCCCATTCTTGCGGATGGCTTCGACGTGATCCTTCCAGACATCGTAGACCCAGATTTCGGCCTCGCTTGTTTGGGCGAGGTGTGCGGCAAAGAGGCTGCCGACAGCGCCGCAACCGACGATGCAGATTTTCAACAAAGTCACCCTCCAAGAGTCAAGCTAAGTCAGAAGTCAGATGGCAAAGCATTTTCCCGCTCTCCCGCGTCTCCTCACCGTTAAAGAATTTCCACGGCACATCGGCCAGGCACTCGCCTTCGGTCTTGCCGATTCGATATGTGTCCTGGGTATAGAGGCAGACCTTGCCGTCCTGATCGACGACCTGCGGATGGAGTGAAAAGATCATGTTCTCTTCGAGCGGAACCTCGCTCTTTGCGCCAATCGCAGGATACTCAAGCATGGTCATGCCGATGCTATGGCCGGAAAGATGACCGAGAGTGAATCCGTGCTTGGCGAACGAGTCGGCAAGCGTGCGATGCACGGTGGAAGCAAGTTCGCCGTGACGCATCAACTTGCGCGCTGATTCCATGGCGTGCGGATAGGCGTCGGCCATCTTCTGCGTGGTCGGGCTGGGCTTGCCCTGAATCAGGGCGCGCGAAAATTCAACCCAGTAGCCGCCGGCTCCGGTGACTTCGAGCGAATACAGGAGAAGATCGTCGCCGGCAACTCGGCGATGACCGGGAACTTTGAAGTACGCGTTGGCCTCTCCGTGTTCACCGGAGAGCAGAATATTCATCATGCGCGGGCCGGCGCCGCGAGCGAAGAAACGCTCGACCGCGGGCGCCATGATTTCGGCTTCGGTCTTGCCCGGCTTGTACGCGGCAATCAGCGCCCAGAAGCCATCGACGACGATGTCCATGGCGTCGCGGACTTCCACCAGTTCTTCTTCGCTCTTGACGGCGCGCGCCATGTCGAACTCCCGGTCAAAAGGAACGAGTTCGAACGGACCTTGCGCGAGTTCGCGGTAGTCGCGCACGGCCATCACGAAGTCCATGCCAAAAGTACCGACGCGCTTCCATTTGCGCTCAATGCCTCGGTCGCGCAACCACTGGCCGGGAACGTTGGGCCAGACCTGATCTTTCACCCAAGGCTTCGTTTTGTCGCCGATCCAACGAGCTTCGCGCGGAAAGACGAGCGTGGGTTCGTCTTCAAGCGGGATGACGACGTATACGTAACGATGAACGATTTCGAATCCGGAGGTGTAGAAAACCGCTCCCTCGAATCCGGCGTATTGATTGCCGCAGACGATGAGAGCGTCCACTCCAGCGGCTTGCATGCGGGAGCGGATGTTTTTGTAACGGCGATCGATTTCTTTCGGACTTGGCAAAAGGACCTCTGACGCCCAGCAACGGAAAGGGCATCTGATTTCGAAAAACCTACGGCATCGCTAACGCGATCTGAACTCGGTTACGCGCTGACTCCGCATAATTCGGCGGCGGTTAAGGCGTAAATCTTTGTGATGTCCGCTAATGTTTGAATGCGGACTTTTTCTCCTTCTTTGTCGCGCGGACCGCTGGAGGGGCCGTAGTTCACGGTCTCGACTCCGAACCGGCTGAGAACGCTGGCGTCGGAGCACCAGGTGACGACTTCCCGCTCCGGCGTTTTGCCGGTGATGCGCTCGTGATTGCGGTCGATGGCACGGATCATCTCGTGCTCTTCGCTGATGCGCGCGCCGGGGACTGAGACGTAGGTTTCGAATTCCAGGCCCCAGTCGGCATGCGCTTTTTCAAGGTCGAAGAAGACGCGCTGGATCTCGCGCCGCGCTTCGGCCATGGGGATGGTGGGAGGGACCCGCACATCGAGGAACAAGTCGGTTTTTTCAGGAGTACGGCTGGCGCGCCAAGCGTGTCCGCCGCGGATACCGCCGAGATTCACCAGGGCCTTCTTGCCGCCGTAGCTTGCCTTCTTCTCCCATCCTTCAATCCACTTCAGAAGGGGCGGCATAAGTTCCACCATGCGGCGGATGGAATTCATTTCTTCGCGGCCCTCGCAGAAGGCGGTATGTACGTAAATCCCGGTACACGAGATGCGCACCCACAGGGAACCGAAATGTTCAAGAACGACGTGCATGTCGGTGGGCTCGCCGAGAATGCACATGTCGGGCAGCACTCCATGGTTGACGAGGTAGTGCGTGCCGTATCCGTAACCTCGATACTCTTTGCCTTTGAATTCGCCCCACTGCGTCTTTTCGATTTCGCCGGCGACGGCGGCGATGATGACGTCGCCTTTCAAGCGTACGCCGGCGCGCTGCAGCGCTCTTACCGCATTGGTGTAGCAGACCAGCGCGCCCTTCATGTTGTAGATGCCAAGTCCGTAAATGAAACCATCCTTGACCACGGCGTGCGGTTTGTAGCCGAGACCGGTTAGAAATTCTTCCTGGCCAGTGTTGGAGGTATCCATGTGGCCGTTGAACATCAGGTTCTTGCCGCCGCCCGATCCTTTCCAACGGCCGACCACGTTGGCGCGCGCTTCTTCGACTTCCTGCCAGGTGATGTCGAGGCCGAGCTTCTGCAGCGCGGATTGCATGTACTGCGCCATCTGCAGTTCTTCGCCGGTCGGGCTGGGGATGTTGATCACGTCGGTAGACATGGAGACGATTTCGTCTTCGCGAACTTCGGCGAGGATGCGGTCGATGAGTTTTTCATCGAGGCTGGAAGCGTATTTGATGTTCGTTTCAGGCACGGTTGGTGGTTTGCAATTCGCTGTTCGCCAACTTCCCACTGCCAGCGCTACTTTTTGCCAGACGGAAATCGTCTGGGTCGGTGCACAGTTTTTGGTTGCCAAATTCGGTGATCAAAAAATCGTCTTCCAAGCGCAGGCCTCCGCCGCCAGGCCAGTAAATGCCAGGCTCGATCGCCAGCACCATCCCTTTCTTCATCGCTCCGCCGCCGGCTTGGTGCGCGTAGGGCCACTCGTGGGCGCGGGCACCGACGCCGTGGCAGATGGGGTGGGAGGGCTGTCCGGGGTATCCACCTTCGGCGATGCGCGCGCGAATGAGCTTGTCGAGTTCGGGAAAGCTCGCTCCCGCGCGCGCGAAGGAAACGGCGCCGTTGAAGACTTTAAGCAGTAGGTCGAGCAGCTTGTGATACTCGGGCTTCAATTCGCCGGGGCAGGCATTCTTGGTNNCGTGAAGGCGCGCGCCATCTCGACTTTCCCCTTGTACCCGACGCCGATTCCATGCACGAAGCCTTCATACATCGCGCCCACTTCGCTTTCTTTCATGCCGGGACGCATGTGCTCGCGCGTGTAGTCCATGGCGAGGGCTGCGAGTTCATTGGCTAAGCGCATGCGCTCGACTTCCTGAGCGGTCTTGATCGAGCGGACTTCGTTGAGGAGCGGCGTCGCGTCCACGACCTCGCCGCAAAATTTCTTGAACGATTCGAAATAGGACAGCATAAAGGTGGTCGGCTCGCCCACCATGCGGTCGGCAGACTGCGTGCCCATGTTGAGTTCGACGGCAACTTTGTCGGTCAGGCCGCGTTGCTTCAGGACTTCGTAGGCGCGGTCCCAGGCGCGGAACTGCGGCGGGCGCGGATCGCGCTCGTCATAGCCCTTGAAGTAGAGAATGTCTTTTGTCCACGAGTTCCGCTCGGCGTCAGCCTGCTGCGGCTCGAGGGCAATCAATGTGGGCTCGCCATCGCGCGGAAAAATAACGGCGTCGTAGCCCTTCATGCACCAGTAATTGGTGAGGTAGAGAACATTATCCGGCGCGCGGCAGATCAGGGCGGAGAGATTCTGATCTTTCATCTGGGCGCGGACGCGATCGAGTTTTATTTTGTCTACGGGCCAAGTCATAGCAATCTCAATGTACGGTTACGGCTTTATTTTCGTCCTGAAAATCCCAGGCTGCCTCTTTGCCTTTGATGAGCCGGTAGACCGCGGTGTGCAGAGGCGCGGCGATACCGACGCGCTCCGCTTCGCGAGCGATGGCTCCGGAGAGAAAATCGATTTCAGTCGTCAACTTATGGCGGACATCGTAAAGCATGGAGGGCGGGTGATTGGTCGCGGCGCCGACCCGGTTCATCTCCCATGGATCTTCATGCAGGCGAACGCTGGCGGCCTCGGCCACTCTCTTGCCCTCATCGATTAACGCATGGAGCAGATGGCCGAGGTCGGAGAATTTCGCTTCGTTGGAGAAGTGCGGCGAGTGCGGCAGGCCGGTCAGGGCGGACACGCTGTTCACCGAGGCATTAAAAATCAGTTTGGACCACTGTGCCGGACGGGCGTCTTCGAGCGCCTCGGCTTTGAGGCCGCCGGCGACGATGAGATCCGCAGCTTCTTTGACGACAGAGAATGGCGTGCCGGTGGGCTCGAAGGGACCGATCCAGGTTGGAGTGTCGAGTTCATACTGCACGTGTGTGTCACTGTGGCGCGTGCCGCTCATGAAAGTGGTGGCGCGGAGGACGTAACCGTGCGTGAGGGTAGCGATGATTTCTTCACTCCCGACTCCGTTCTGAGCGGAGAGGACGGCTCCGTGATCGAAGCGGCGACCCACCAGGCGAAATGATTCTTTCACCTGAGTGGCTTTCGTGGCGACGATGCCGAGATCGCAGTCCGGCAAGTCTTCTGGGTTGGTCGTGGCCTTTAACGGGACAGCGAAGTTGTGCGTTCCGGTAATGCGCAGGCCCCTGCGGTTGAGTTCAGCAGCGTGATCTTCGCGGCGAACGAATGCCCAGACCTCGGCGACGCGCGCCAGGTGCGCGGCGTAGAGGCTGCCGATCGCACCGCAACCGATAATGCAAACTTTCTTCATCCCGTCCTAAACCCGCTTCTCCAACTTCACTAACTGAGCGAGTTGTCCACTTTTGTGATGCTTCAGCGAGCGGAAGATGCTGTCGGCGTTGTTAAAGGAGTCGTCGATGAAGATACCTCGCGTAAACAACGCGTCCTGCAAGGTCGCTGAAATCGTGTGGATCGGAGCTGCGCCGCCTTCGCCCATACCCTTTGCGCCACTGTAGGTGAAGGGCGAAGGAGTCGAAATGTGGCCATATTTGATGTTCGGAATGTTCACGGCTGTGATCGGCGTGTAGTCGCTGAAGGTGCTGGTCAGCATGTTGCCGACCGCATCGTAAGCGCAGGTCTCCATCAGCGCGGCGCCAATGCTGTGAGCGGTCGCGCCATACACCTGGCCCTCCACGATCCGCGGATTGATGGCAACGCCACAATCTTCGACCGCAACGTAGTCGAGAATCGTGGGCACGAAGGTGTCGCGGTCCACCTCGATCACTGCGATGTGCAACTGCGCGGAATAAGTCAGGGTGAGGTTTCCATACTTCTTTTGTTTGTCCGGCACCTTGAACGGGGCGCGCCAGATGTAGCGGCAGTTGAGCGTGATGTCTTGAAGTTCCGGAGAGAGCATTGAGCTATTTGTTCCGCCTCAGCTGGAAA
>PKXK01000050.1 GCA_003132325.1 Acidobacteriaceae bacterium | reverse complement strand
TGTCACCCGCAGGTCATCATTTACAGGTCGAAGCAGATTCGGGGCGTAGCGCAGCCTGGTAGCGCACTTCTCCCGTGCGTCTGCGCGGTGTTGGTGTTCCACGACGAGCTAGGGCGAGGGCCGTTGCTGTTGCCAGCAATGGCGCCCGCAACTAACGGGTCATCAAAAACCGTACGATATCTGGAAGCCGGCCTGGTGCCGGGCGGCCAGATTCACGTGTTCGGTGCTCGCGCTGCCAATAACGTAGCCAGCGACCTGAGCAATGCCGAAGTCGAAATTCAGCTTATGCTTTGGGCTGGAAATAAACCGGACGCAATACGTGAGCGTCGTCGGAGTGTTCAGGGTTGGGAAGTTCAGGGGATGGTGTGGCTGCTGCGCAAATTCCGAACCGAAAATGATTGTGCTCTTGGCTGGCCCTTGGAAGACGAATGCGACCGCGTCAAAAGAGCGCGCTTGCCTCCATCGTCGCGGAGTTAATTGCCGATCGACGGCGCTGCGAGGCGGCCCTGCCGCACTTACGCTGTGTGGATGCTCTGGTGGACGAAAAGGCCGCTGCGCAGCCTTCCAAGAAGTGAGAAGTAGATCTGCCGCCCCGTCAGAAACGCGCACTACGAAACGGGTCAGCTTGATCGCGTTTGAACTCGGGTTCATTCAGAGGGAACCAAGGAGATCAGAATTACGATCTGCCCAGGGTCGGCCGACTCACAATAACTTCCCGGTTGGGCACGGTCCCCGCTCCGTCACCGCACACCCTTCGCCGGTCACCAATGAAGGCCGGCTCATCGCTCATGAGCGGCCTTTCCCCGAAGTGATGTGTCACCACTCTTCGGCAGGAACCGCTTGAGGCTCCTTACAGTGCTGCTCGATCTGGTCGCGTTCCACCGCGAGCTGTTGAGCATTTCGCAATCGTTATCCTCATAGTTGGGGGAACCGGTCAGGAAGAAAAGCGGGCGCCAAAACCATGGCAAAGAGACGGCACTCACGCAGGGATGTGACGAAAACCACAAACCAGGGTGAGCAATCTTTGATCTAATAGACCTTGAGGGAAGGAAGTAAACGTCATGAGTCTTAGTCAGCTTGCCCGATCTATCCGGGAGTCGGCGACTCTCAAGCTTAATGAAACGGCGGCTCTGCTCCGCGATAAAGGAGAGCCGATCATTCACCTGGGAGGCGGGGAACCAAAGAGTAAGGCCCCGATTGATGCGGTGCTCAACTGCGCGGCGCTGCTGAACACGGGAGAAATCCGGTACACGGCGCCCGACGGAATTCCTGCACTGAAGAAAGCCATCGTGCGCTATACCGAAGAGCACTACAAGAAGATCGTGTCGGCACGCAACGTGATCGCATCGGGGGGCGCCAAGCAGTCGCTGATGGTGCTGCTGCACGCTATTCTGGATCCCAAGGAAGAGGTGATTTTCCCCGCTCCTTACTGGGTGAGCTATCCCGAGATGGTGAAGCTTGCGGGCGGAGTTCCGGTACCCGTCACGGCGGAGGATGGGACGTTTTTTCCAACCGTGAAAGAAATAGCAGACGCGTGCGGTTCCTACACCAAAGCCGTCATTTTGAACAGTCCCAATAATCCTTCCGGCGCCATGTACTCCAAGGATTTCGTCCAAGAGATGGTCGAGTTTTGCGAAAAGCGGAGCATTTATCTCATCCTGGACGATATCTACAACCGGCTGGTGTTCGACGGCAAAAGCGCGCCCAACGGCTACGATTTCATGAAAGTGCCGCTTGAGGAATCGAAGGTGGTAGTGATCAACGGCGTGTCGAAGATGTATGCCATGACCGGGTTCCGCATCGGTTGGGCGATCGCGAATCAGCCGCTGATCGAGGCCATGGCAACCATCCAGTCGCAACAAACATCCGGGCCTTCTTCCCCAGGGCAGTGGGCCGCCGTGGGTGCGCTCAATGGAGTGCAATCTTCGATTGACAGCCTGCGGGTAACGCTGGAGAACAACCGGAATGTAATGATAGAACGCTTGAACGCTTTTGAAGGAGTGAAAGTTCACAAGCCGGACGGCACATTCTATTGCTTCCCGGATTTCAGCGCCTATATGAAGGATTCGCAGAAACTCTCCAATTTCCTGCTCGAGGAAGTGCGGGTGGTAACGGTGCCCGGCAAGGAATTTGGATTTGAAGGGCATCTGAGGCTGAGTTACTGCGGCACCATCCGGGATGTCACCGAGGGTCTGGATCGCATCAAGTGGGCGCTCGATCCCAATTCCTCCAACGAACTCTACCTTGGCGACCACAAACTGGTGAGGGATTGGCAATGAACATCTACCTCGACGTGCAATCTCCCGCGGTCCAAGAGGCAGGGAAACTCGCCAGCGCGTACGGCCTGGCCAACCATGGGCTGGTGAATCTGCGGCGTGTCTACTGGAATCTGCCGACGCCGGCGCTGTACGAGGAGAGCATTTTCCGTTCCGAAGGCAGGGTCTCGCACCTTGGGCCACTGGTGGTGGAAACGGGCAAACACACGGCGCGTGCCGCGACCGACAAATTCGTGGTACAAGAGCAATCCACCGAGAAAAAGATCTGGTGGGGCCAGTACAACCGGCCCGTCACCAGCGAGAATTTCAGCGCCCTGCTGTCGCGCCTGCAGGGCTACTTGCAGGGCCGCGATGTTTTCGTGCAGGACTGCATCGCGGGGGCCGACCCGGAGTACAGTCTTCCCATCCGCATCATCACGCAAAAAGCATGGCACAGTTTGTTTGCGCGCACTATGTTCCTGAAGATCCGGAGTCAGGATGCGCTGCAGCGGCACGTGCCCGAATTTACGGTGATTGCCGCGCCAGGGTTTCAAGCCTCGCCCATGGTGGACGGCACGCGTTCGGGAACCTTCATCAACATCAATTTCTGCGAACGGTTGGCCATCATTGGCGGCACCAGCTATGCCGGCGAAATCAAGAAGACTATCTTTACCGTCCTGAATTTCCTGTTGCCGCTACAGAGCGTGCTCTCCATGCACTGCTCAGCCAACGTGGGCGCCGGCGGCGATGTCGCAATTTTCTTCGGGCTTTCGGGCACCGGCAAAACGACGCTTTCCGCCGACCCCGAGCGACACTTGATTGGCGACGATGAGCATGGCTGGAGCGACAACGGAGTATTCAACTTCGAAGATGGCTGCTATGCCAAGGTGATCCGTCTGTCGCCGGAGTCCGAGCCGCAGATTTACGCTTGCACGCGGCAGTTTGGAACGGTACTGGAAAACGTGACCTTCGATAACCTCTCGCGGCATCTGGATTTGAATGACGACACGGTGACGGAGAACACGCGGGCAGCGTATCCGCTTTCCTATATCGCGAATCACCTGCCCGAGAAGCGCGCCGGGCACCCGCAGAACGTCGTTTTCCTGACCTGCGATGCCTCCGGCGTGATGCCGCCCATCTCCAGGCTAAGCCCGGATCAGGCGATTTACCATTTTATTTCCGGCTACACCAGCAAGATTGCCGGCACCGAGGTCGGGCTCGGGGTGGAGCCCGAGATGACCTTCAGCACCTGCTTCGGTGGCCCGTTCATGGTGCATCACCCGCTGGCCTATGCGGAACTGCTGAAGAAAAAGATTCAAAAGCACGGCGCCCACGTGTGGCTGGTGAACACGGGCTGGACGGGCGGGCCGTTTGGCGTGGGCAAGCGCATCAGCATCCATCACACGCGCGCGCTGCTCAATGCCGCGCTCAGCGGCTCACTGCTCAAGGTGGAGTACAAGAAAGATCCGATCTTTGGCTTCGAGGTGCCGGTGCAATGCGAAGGAGTGCCGTCGCAGATATTGGACCCGGCCAATACGTGGCCCAGCCGCGACGAATATTTCCGCAAGTACGATGCACTTGCGGCTCGCTTCATCGAGAACTTCAAGCTGATGATGTCCGAGTGCCCGGAGCACATCCTGGAGGCCGGGCCGAAGCGTCTCACGACAGCGTCGATTCGCTGATAAGCAGGTTTCATGCGGTGAGGATCTGCAGCCGCCACCGCGCGCGTGTGCTGTGGCCCGCAAAATCCATACGAGCCCCATTCCGCCGTTCGTTTCGGCGACTTTAGTGGCGTTCTATCCCTGGAGTTGCAGAGGGCGATTTAAGTCACTCATCACTGTGACCTATCCATTTCTATGAAGTATGAAGTG
>PKXK01000226.1 GCA_003132325.1 Acidobacteriaceae bacterium | reverse complement strand
CTTGCGGACGAACTTACTCTTGCGGGCGTTGCTGTGGAAGGTATTGCCGGCGAAGGCGACAATACCGTCTACGAAATGGAGATCACGACGAATCGCCCCGATGCGATGAATCATTACGGCGTGGCGCGCGAGGCTTCGGCGCTCTATGACTTGCCGCTCAAGGCGATTGAGCCTACGCTGCCGCCGTCGCAAGGCAAGTCTGAAGTCACCATCGACATTCAGGAGCCGGAGCTGTGCCCGCGCTTCACGGCGCGCGAAATTCGCGGCGCTATCGTCAAGCCCTCGCCCGCGAACATTGCCGGCCGCCTGCAACTGCTCGACCAGCGGCCCATCAGCAATGCAGTGGACGCCACCAATTACGTTTTGTGGGAGAGCGGCAAGCCGACGCACGTGTTCGATCTCGATCTGCTTGAAGGTCGCAGGCTCGTCATTCGGCGCGCCCAGACCGGCGAAACGCTGAAGACTCTGGATGGCGTGGAGCGCAAGCTCTCGACCGAGGATCTCGTTGTGGCCGACGCGAAAAAGCCGGTGGGGTTGGCCGGCGTGATGGGCGGCTTCGACACGATGATCACTGAGAAGACAAAGAACATCTTGATCGAATCCGCGTGGTGGGACCCGGTCACCGTGCGCCGAATGTCGAAGCGGCACGGCATTCACACCGATGCTTCGCACCGATTCGAGCGCGGCGCCGATTTCGAATCGACCGTGGTTTCGACTAACCGGGTTGCCGAACTGATTCTCAATTCTGGCGGCGGCACGCTTGTCGGCAACGTGATCGACGTGGTCGCGCGTAAGCTTGACCTGGCTCCGGTGGAGCTTGACCCGCGGGAAGTACACCGCATTCTCGGCGAAAGCCTCAACACGCTGGAAATCAGCCGCATCCTTTCCCGTCTCGGGTTCACGATGCTTCCGGGCAGCGAAGATACTTACCTGGTGCACATCCCGAGTTGGCGGCTCGATATCGAGCGCGAGATCGACATCATCGAAGAACTGGCGCGGTTGCACGGCTACGACAAGTTCGCCAACACGCTTCCCGCCTACAGCGCCGAGGTTCGCGAGTTGCCGGACGCGCACAAAGATGCGCGGCTGCGCTCTGGATTGCTGGCGCTCGGCTACAACGAAACTATTTCGCTCACGTTTATTTCAAAAGACGACGCCCGGCGCTTTTCGACCGCTGCCGAGCTCGACCTCGAGAACCCGCTGAGCGACGAGGCTTCGGTGATGCGCACGTCGATGGTTCCGAGCATGCTCAACATGCTGGCCTACAACCTGAATCGCGGCCGCGACAATGTTCGCTTGTTCGAGGCTGGAAATGTATTTGAGGCGTCGGGCGCGAAGGCGCTGGAGATGAAGCGCATCTCGATCGGCGCTACCGGCAGCGTGGACGATGTGGTGCGCGGACTGACTCCGGGAGCGGCGGCGCGTCCGTTCTCGTTCTTCGACTTGAAGGGTGACGTCGAAACGCTGCTCGCTCCGTTCAGCCATTGGACGCTCTACTACGATGCGCAGACCGCGGATTACTATCATCCCGGACGCTCGGCGCGCGCCGTGCTGGATGGCGCCACCGTCGCCCAGTTTGGCCAGATTCATCCCGATGTGGCCACGGCGCGCAAACTGCGGCAGGATGTTTTTGTCGCGGAGATCTATCTTGACCGGCTCTATCAGCATGATCTGCGGCAGGTGCGTTATGAAGCGCTGCCGCGCTTCCCTGCCGTCGAGCGCGACTTCTCTTTTGTTTTTGATGACGGCGTGGAGTTCGAGAAACTCCACCAGAGCGTCAGCACATTGGGTATCGCCGAGTTGCGCAGTTTCGTTCCGGTAGAAATTTTCCGCGACGAAAAAGTGGGCGCGGGCAAGTGCTCGATTCTGATGCGGGCCAAGCTTCAGTCGAGCGAGCGCACGCTGCGCGACGACGAGGTGGCGCAGTGGGCGGGACAGATTGCTAAGGCGCTGGAAGCGCTAGGCGGCGTGCGAAGAGCATAGAGTCTGTCTTGCTCGTAACACATTCCTTTGATTAGTATCGCGGCCGCGAAAGTTCCTTTCAGCGTAGCAAAAAGGGCATCCTGAGAAGACTCGGGATGCCCGGTACTATTCCCTTCCGACCTTTGGGAAGCTGAGCCTCTACTCACCTGGAGGCTTCTGCTGATCCCTCTTCCTCTGTTCCTCTTCCCGCTTTTTCTCCTCGGGCGTCTGCGGTTTCGCTTGCTGGTGTTGAGGCGGTGGCGCCGGCCTAGTCGCTTGAGGAGGAGGCGTGCGCTGCTGTTGGCGCTCGGTCGGCGGAGGCGTTTGCGACCGCGGAGCGGGTTGGTTCCGGTTCGGCTCGGGCTGACTGGGCGCAGGACGAGCGGTTTCGGGACGATTGTTCGGCTGTGCCGCAGGCTGGCGGTCATTGCGCGCCGGTGGCTCAACTGGGCGAGTCGTCTGGGGACGAGTTGGCTCAGGCTGATTGTTTGGTTGACTTGGCCGGTTAGTCGTTGGTGCTGTCGGCGGACGATTCGTTTCCGGCCGGTTATTCGGCTGTGCCGGCGTCGGCTGATTCGGCTGTGCCGCAGGCGATCGATCGTTCCTTGCCGGTGGCTGGGTTGGACGGTTCGCCTCCGGCTGATTGTTCGGCTGATTCGGCCGGTTAGTCGTTGGTGCTGTCGGCGGACGATTCGTTTCCGGTCGGTTGTTATTCGGAGTTGGCTGATTCGGCTGTGCCGCAGGAGGGCGATTCGTCTCCGGGCGATTGTTTGGCGCCGGTTGATTCGGCTGTGCCGCAGGCGGACGGTTCGTCTCCGGGCGATTGTTCGGCTGTGACGGTGCCGGCTGATTCGGCTGCGCTGACGGCGGACGATTCGGCTGTGCGGGATTGGCCGCTCCCGGACGCTCGTTTGGAGCCTGCTGATTGCCCGGACGGTTCCCCGGCTGGTTGGTAGGCGGCGTGGGGGCGGGCTGTCCCGGTCGGCCAGCATTCGGCTGGTTCCCCGGTTGGTTGCCCGGACGGCCTGCGTTTGGTGTTGCCGGTTTGCCGGGAGGCGCCTGCTTGACCATCGGTTGCGCCGCAGGGGCATTGGCCGGACGCAAGCTTCGCACTTCGCTCCTCGCCAACGGCTGGCCGGGATGGGCCGCCAGGGCCTGCTGCTGTTTTGCAAACGGCACTGGCGGAGGAGGAGGCGGCGTCTTGGCGATCACCTGCCGGTTCATCACTGCTGCTGGCGGCGCGGCCACATGATTCGCGGTCGCAGCCCTCGCTCCCAGCACGCTCTCCCGTGTGGGAGCCACCGCAACCCTCGCGCTCACGGGCGCGGCGGCAATATCCCGCGCGCTCATGGTAACCGCTGCTCTGCCCACGGGCTGCGCGCCGGCGAAGGCACGTTGCGGAACCGCCGTCACCGCTCCTTGTACGTTCCGGTTCGCATAAGTCACATTCGTGATGTTCGTGCTTTTGTTGATGATGGTGGTGTTGTACACATTTGTGATCTGGACATTATTGACAGTCGTATTGCTGATGTTGACCCGGTTCACATACTCCCGGCTGACGCGATACGACGGCACATAAACTTCCCGTGGGCCTAGCGGAAACCATCCCACATTGCCGCCGAACCCAACTCCCACTCCACCACCAATAAAGACCACCAGCGCGGGCGCATAGACCGCGCGCACCGCGACCGGCCCGGCCACCCAACCCCAGCGTCCGCCGACCGTCACCCAGCGTCCGTAGTGGAACGGCGCGTAGCCCCATGCGGAGTCATCGACCCACGTATATCCCCAGGGAGAAATCCAATCCCAGTGGCCCTCGTGATAAGGCGCCCAGCCTACGGCAACCCGGTTGGGGAACCAGACGTGGCCGTAGTTCGAATCGTTGCGCCAGTCGCCATTGTCATCCAAGTCCTCGTATCCGACGACATCGTGGGATAAATACTGCGCCGAGCGCGATTGGTCGTAACGGTGATCGCGGTTGTAAGCCCAGTTATCGAATTGGTCGGGTCCGCCGATATCCACTACTTCGGCGTTCAGCGAGTCGGTCCCGCTGAACGTGCCTCTTTGTCCGGCGTGCAGCGTATAGGTCTGGCCGTTGCCGGTTGACTCGCCTCCGCCCTCGCGCAGGCTGACGACCGAGTAGGTGCCGTCTTCACTGGCTTCTACCCGATAGCTTCCCGGCTGGGAAATCGAAAACGCCAGGTTCGGCGTATCGATCTCGTAGACATCGTCCCGGTCCAGCCGGCGCACACGAACGTTGACCGATCCCGACGTTAGTTGGATCTGAACCGTATGGTCATCCAAATTCAGGAATGAGAAGCCGGTATTGGCGTTCAAGCGAATCACGGCCGATCCCAGTTGCAGCTCGGCGCGCGAGTCTTTGTCGGCCCAGAGCTTGTCGCCCGTCGTCATGGGACGATTCGCAACCGCTTGCACCCAATCCGGTTCGCCGGCGGGCTGGAATGAGACCGAACCCTCCATGTAGCCAAGGCGAGCTACGCGGCTGGGTGGATCGTCCTGTTGAGCCTGTGGCTGATCCTGCTGATATTGATCTTGAGCGGCCGCTGGCGTTGGTAGGACTGCAGTTGAGAGCGCCAGCCCGAGCACTGCGCTCCACCAGCTTAAGTTCTTAAGTATCTTTGTCATAGTCATAAAGTTTTTGTCTCCCAAAGGTTTTGCCCGCGAACCCGGAAGTTCGCGGAATTCCCGTCAACTGATGCGGGAAATGGTTCATCGCAACCAGGCTTTTTGAAAACGTGAGTGAGACCAACCTAGAGACGAGCACCACGAAGAGGCAGACGCGCTCGTCCGACACGGTCAGCGAACGATTGCTGAGAATTTAAGGATAACAGGTCGGTCGGGGTGGGAATGAGCAGAATTGCACAGGTGCGGCGAGTGGGCGAGTTGATGATCAGCGGTTGGCCATGGTTCGGATCGTTCCCAATCCGAGCAATCGTTCGTCGGCCGTTACCAGCGTCAGGTCCAGGACCTCGGCGGTGGCGGCTAGGATTCGATCGGCGGGGTCCCGATGCAGGGGCAATTGGCGGGCTACGAGAGCGATCTCATGGGTGAGCGGAGCCTCGCGGGTGCCGGCGGTGGCTCGCGCCAGCCATTCGGTCAGGTTTCCGTCAATCTCGAATCGGTTCTTCCGCACATTT
>PKXK01000211.1:32889-81839 GCA_003132325.1 Acidobacteriaceae bacterium | reverse complement strand
CACAGTTCTATTTACACCCTCTGCGCCCTGGCTTCGATCATTCCTTTCTGTTGCCATTCTCAGTCTGTTGAAGACCTCGGCCCGAGGGTTCTTAGTTTTCATCCGGAGGATGGAAACCCACCCTAACGTCGAAAAACACGACGTTAGGATGGGGCAGCCCGAGGTTATTTGGGATGGGAACAAATCAAAGTCAAAGGCAGCGGACAGGAGTGTCCGCTCTACACGGATCAGGCGGCGTGGCCGCGCCAGTCGGCTATTTCTTTTAGACCTTCTCCGCGGGCGTGCTCGAAGAGTCGGACTTTGTGGCGGGTGTGTTCGAATTCGTGGATGTCGGCCCAGACTTCGGCTTGCCACGAGAGTTCGTGAGTCGCGGTCTCCCCGCAACTGGCACAGCGGGTGTGAAAGGTTACGCCTGGCCGGGATAGGTTTTGCACATCTTGGAGTTCTAGAAAAATGCAGCGGACTTCTTCGATCTCTTCGTTAGGACCGAGAATGTGTTCGTAGCGCAGCAGGTATCCAAAGCCTAGTTTGCGGGCTTCGGCTTCGGCTTCTTCGCGGGTGTGGAAGGGACCGTATTCGGCGCGCAGTTGCTCGGTCGAGTCGCAGGTCATCCAGAAAACGTCTTTTAGGGCCATGGCTACCTCAGTCTTGGGACCGAATGATGAAGCTTTGAACCGATCAAGCGCTGCACGAATGACGTCTTGACTGAACGAGCGAGCGAACGGATCCATAAGTAACCGAGCAATTTGACTACCGGGAATAAGGGGAGCCGCAGGGCTGCTCCGGCGGCGGGCCGGCCGAGATGCTGGCAGTTTATGACGATGAAAAGATGAGGCTTAAGCCGCCAATCCCGCGGAACTTACAGGGCCGCGTCAGTGGGCGACGCGAAAGCTGGTGTGAAATCTGTTTCCTTCGGCTGGCATCGAAACGGAAACAATCTTGAAAAGGATCGGGTGATAAAGGATCGGGTGATCTGACCATCGGGTCATCGGGCCATCAAAGGTCAAAGGCATTTGACCTTGGATCACCCGATGGCCCGATCGACCGATCACCCGATCTCTCTAGGGAGTTCCCCCAGCCGCCGCTTTGGCTCCTGCATCGGCGAAGGACGTGCCTTCCTGCGCCGTCAGGGCGCTCCAGGCTGGCGCCGGCGACAACAGGCCGTTGCCGAGTTGCAGATACCAGTTCGCTCCGCCGTGGCTGGCGACGTAGAGCGCTAGTTCCAGCCGGGTCCAGACGCCCAGCTTGTCGAAGGTGGTGCGCAGATAATTCTTGACGACCTGCTCGCTGGTGACCAGCACGCGGGCAATGTCTTTGTTGGTGAGACCCTGCCAGACCAGGGTCGCGATTTGAACTTCCTTGGTAGTTAGCCGATCGCGCGGTTGCATGGTTGCACCTGCTCCTTGATGAACATGGCGGTCGCCAGCTTCACGCGCTTGCGGCCTTCTTTGATGCCTGCGCGCAGAAACAGCGTGCGCAGGTGTTGTTTGACGGTGCGCGGGCTGATGCTCAGGTGGCTCGCGATTTCCTTGTTGCTGCACCCCTGCACGAGCAGACGCAGAACCTGCTGGTCACGGGGCGTGATCTTGATTTCATTGAGGTTGATCATGGTCTTTAAAGTCTGCTCCTTATGGTTCAGTCTTGGGGTTGCGACCCGCTGTCAACCCATGCAAGCGGTTCGCCAAATCTTCGCTGTACGGGAGGGCCGTTTAGAACCATGCAGTTAGCTTCTGTTTTCCACTTTCCTTCGCCTTTTATTGGAAGGGCTTCATGAAACGGTTCCAAATTGGTGGCCGTAATCGGGAATCCAGTCCCAAATAGCGCTTCGCTTTCTTTCGGTTTCCGGTTGGCCGGATTTGCACTACAATAGCGTCAGTTGGACGTTTCTTTCTCCCCCCCGATGCCATGCCCTCGAGCCGGCGCAATCTGACTCTCGACGAGGAATCCTTTCAGGGATTGCTGTCGGCTGCCTTCGTCATTCAGGAACATAACGACCAGCGGAAACGCGCTCGAAAGGCGCCGGCGGAATCGGAAAGCGAGAGAGTGGGCCAGCGTGGCGACGCTCCGCACTGCGAAAGCAGCGGAGTGGACCAACTGCGTCCCGGGGAACGCCTGCAGCACAACTGGGCTTCGATGTGGCTGATGAGCCAGGAGCGGGGCTTGTGGCCCGAGCGCTCGGCCGAAGTTGCGGAGAAACCGATCGCGCAGGAAACGAACGACGCCGCGGACGAACCAGGGGAGCGAGGGCTGGGCGATTCCGGATTCCACGATCCGCTAATCATCAAACCCGCGTTCAACCGGCCAGCGCTGGTTGAACCAGCGGCCGAAGGCCGACGGACCACGGAAGCGATCGTCAAGGCCCTGGCGCCGGTAGACTTGAAGCGAGAAGACGCGGATCCGGCCGGTGAGCCGTTTGCGTTATCAGCAAGCGACGAGTTTTCTCCCGACGTTTCTCCGGACGTTTCTCGGGACGTGGCCAGCATCGACGGCAGCGTCGGCAGCAGTTCCTGGAAGCTGCGCTTGGCGGACGGGCGCGTGAAGCTGCGCTTCCGGCGCGCCGACTTGTATCTGGGGACGGCCATCGTCGTGGCCGCGCTGGCGCTGCTGTGGCCGGCGGCGGGGTCGCCGCGACGAGCGGGGCTCAGCTCGTGGGAGAGGGCGCTGGTCACGATCGGAATCGCCGAGGCGCCCGCACCCGCGATTCATCTTCAGGGAGACCCGGGCATTGAGGTCTGGGTCGATCCGCACAGCGCTCTCTACTACTGCCCGGGCGAAGAGCAGTACGGAAAAACCTCCGACGGGCGCATGAGCAGCCAACACGACGCGCAGATGGATCGCTTCGAACCCGCGGGTCGCAGCGCCTGCGAGTAAGCTTCCCTGCGATTACTGTGGTCAAAGAAGAAAATCGAAAGGCCACCAACTTTCGCGTTTTCGAAAAGTGAGCCGCGGGACGGCCAGCACAAGAGTGGCTTTGTTTTAAGCGGCCGACGGTCGCATCCAAAGCATCGATAGCGCAAGCCGCCCACAGTGGTGACCATGGTAACGCGGCCATTGTACTGCGGTACTTTGACCCAATCCTGTCCCGTCCTTACTATCACAGCCAGAGTCGTATCGGAACGGTGATCCCCAGCTGGGCGCTGGAGACACCGGGCTGGCCGATTTCATTTTCACGAATTTGGCATGCAGATTCTGTTCCGCCGAGCGGGGGGCCGCGGTTAGGCAAATGTTTATGAGAAGTCTGAACAAAAATGCGAGGCATCAAGCGAGCGGCTTCAGCTTGATCGAAATGGTAATTGTGCTGGCGATCNNTGACCAATGCGTATACCACGACGCTGGCGGCAATGCGTCTGGCGCGTGGCTACGCGGTGGCGCAGCGGACATCGTACTCGGTGGCTTTTGCTAACGCTGTTTCGCCGAGCCCTTACGCCACAGTCACGGTGGCCCCGGTGGTGGGGGGATTATTTCAGGGGGAGCGGAATACGGTGACCTATCAACTGCCGCAGGACGTGTCGTTTCTGGCGCAATCAGGGCTTCCCACGGCCTCCACGGCGGTTCCAGACGGCTATGGATCGGGGGCGACGGCCATCGATTTTGGGTGGACGCAAAACGGCATCGGCACCGGAGGACAGTCGACGATTTACTTTTGCCCAGACGGTTCGTCGCAGAGAGCGCCGGGCACGAACAATGACGGTAGTTGTCCGGGCACTTGGGATGGAGGCGTCGTCTACCTCGCGCGTGCGGGAGATCTGCTGAGTTCGCGGGCAATCACGGTGATGGGGGTGACGGGACGCATTCGCGGATGGCGGCTCTACGCCAACACGGGGGGAGGAGGCTATCAATGGCAACGGCAATGATGGAGCGCGGCGTGAAGAGACGCGCGCGAAAGCAAGCGGAAAGCGGATTTTCGCTGCTCGAAGTCCTGATCTCGACGGTCATTCTGACGGTGGGCCTATTGAGTGTGCTGGGCGTCTTCGGACTGGCCATAGCCTCGACGCAGACCTCGCAGCTGGACATGATCGCCAAGCAACTGGCGAACGAGACGTACGAGAGTATCGTGACGGCGCGCAACACGTCGCAGATTGGCTGGGACGCAATCCAGAATACTTCGGGTACCCAGTACTGCACCGTCCTCCCCTCACCCTGCGGCATCTTCGTCGGCAGTGCGGGCGATCCGGTCTACCAACCGATCTACAACTCGGGAGCGGACGGAATCTTTGGGACGGTGGATGATGCGTCCGCGGGCGAGGAAACGCTTGAAGAACCGGGACCCGACGGCAGGTACGGGGACGCGGACGATATCAAGCTCCCTTTGACTAACTATCAGCGCGCCATCCAGATTTCTCCGCTGTTCGACACCAACAACAACCTGGTGCCAACGCTGAGGAGCGTGACGATCACCGTGCAGTACACAACTCCGCGGATGAGAACAAAGAAAACCTATGTTCTGAATTCGTTCATTTCGCAGTACCGGTGAAGGGGAGTTATGAGCGATCAATCGACAAAGCGCGAGAACGGATTCAGCCTGCTGGAAATGTTGATTGCCATGGCGCTGGGCACGCTGGTGGTGGGGGCGGCGGTGCTGCTTTACAGCCAAGCCGTGCGCGCGACCTGGACGGTTTCGCAGCGGGCGGATCTGCAGCAGGATTTTCGGGCCGCTTCCGACATGCTGATCAAGGACCTGAGCCTGGCCGGCTCGGGCCTGGGCAACGGCACACAGATCCCCCTCCCCTCCGCGGTCACTCCGGTGTATGGCTGCGATCAGACGCCGAAGTGTTACCTCGGCCCCACCAACACCGGCGCGGGGACCTATCCCTTGCAGGGCGCAACGCCAACTCTTTACGGTCTGATCACGGGATACAATCTCGGGCCGACGCTCACCAGCAACCCGACACCCACCGATGCCATCACGGCGGTGTACGCGGACAATTCGTTCTACTTGAATTGCTACCAGGCGACCGTAACGGCGAAGGGGAAAGTGACCTTCGGGCCGTCCACCATACCGGATCCCAAGACGGGGGCCCTCCCGGCTTTTCCGCCCGCGGGTTGTTTGCCGAACCTCGTGAACGCTCCGCAGGCGGTGAACGATAACTTACTGGGGCTGACGCCGGGCGATCTGATCTTGATGAACTTGAACGGCGCCCCCGTAGTGGGCGAAGTCACGGCGGGCACTATTACGACGGGCACAAACAAGGTGGGGACCACTTACATCGTCCCCTTCGCCAACAACGATCCGCTGGAGATGAACCAGACAGCCGCCGGCGCCAACGCCGGCCTGAACGGAGAGGGGCTCGGCGCTACCGGAGCGCTGCCGGTGCGGCTTCTGGTCATCACCTATTACCTCGACAACACGGTCACCCCGGCGCGACTGATGCGGCAGATTAGTGGACACACTCCGATGCCAGTAACGGACGGTGTGGTTTACCTGAAGTTCAACTATGACCTTTACAACGACGCCACCAATTCGCCGGCGATCGGCTGTCAAAACCCCGGCGCGGCAGGCGATGTCTGCGTTGCCGGCACTTCGACTGGGCTAAGCCCCATCGACATCACCAAGATCAACATTCTGCACATGGCGATGGACAGCGCGCTGAAAGGCGTAGCGGGTTATCAGGGACTGGATTTGGAAACCTCGGTCAGCGCGCGGGATCTGACGTACAACAACCAATATCCGCTTCACTAGCAACTGGGGCGAAGGGGAGTAAGACGAGGGCGAGCAAAGCGATGGGGAGCGAGGCAAAGGGGAGCGACACCATGGGGAGTTACGCTATGAAGAGCGCGAGACTGCACGCCAAAGGATTCACGCTGATTGCGTCGTTGCTGTTGCTGTTGCTGCTGTCGGGGATCAGCATCGGGCTGATGATGATGGTCAACACCGAAGGCCAGGTGGGCGGGGGCGATCTGCAGAATAACGCCTCGTTTCGCGCCACCGAGGGTGGCGTCGAGAAAATGACTTCCGACTTGGCCGCCGTGTTCCAGAACGCGCAGTCCCCCAGTGCCCAAGATATCTGCAACGTGGGATCCCCCGCCACCGGTGGACCGGCGATCGCGGGAATCACCTGGAAAGACTATCAGGTCACACCCGGTGTGCTGGGAGCGGCTTGCCCGTCTCAGGCTAACTTTAGGAACATGCTGAGCTGGGGAAACATCGCTTCCGGGCCGAACTACGGTTTGTATGCGCAGATCGTCCCGGTGAATATGCTGGCGACGGCGCAGTTTCCTGGCGGGCAGGAAGTCAGCCTGATACGGAACGCGCAGGTGGCGATGATTCCGGTGTTCCAGTTTGGCGTGTTCTCGGAGAGCGACCTCTCGTTTTTCCCCGGCCCCGCCATGGACTTCGCCGGCCCCGTGCACACCAACGGGGATTTGTACCTTGCCGGCGAGACTTCCGTGACCTTTCACGGCCAGCTTTCGGCATGGGGCAACGTGGTTCGGACCAATTTGGCCAACGGAAATGGCACAGCAGCCAACAGTTATACCGGCGCCATCTTTGTTCCGACTGCCAATGACCCACTTGCCTGCACGTCAACGAATAATAAATGCAAGGCAATGGACGCCCCTACCGCCGGTTCCTACGGGGACGGCAGCGTGCAGGGTATGGGGGGAAACCCGCCGGCGTCGCCCTATAACGGCGCCAATGCCTGGAACAATTTTTCCAAGAACATGACCAACCACGAGATCATCAACGGGGACTATGGACTCGCAGCAAACCCGGGGACGGGCGCTACGCAGCTTTCGATGCCCTTTGTCAACGGGACGAACCACCCGTACGAGATTATTCGCCGGCCGCCGGCGGGCGAGGATCCCGACTCGGCGCTGGGCGATTCGCGCGAATACAACATGGCGCAGATTCACGTGTTGCTGAGCGACGATCCGAATGACTTGCCCGGCGGGGCTTCGGATACGGACAACGTCCGGCTGGCGAACTTAGCGGGCAATTATCGGTATGGAATTCCCATGGCCGCGGGCAACTACCCCGGCACGTTCGCTGCCGGCACCTATCAGCTATACTTTGCCGCCGCCTCGAACGGGGTTCCAATCCCCGGCTCTGTGTCTGGTTCCAGCACTCCCGCCAACAACGGTACCGGCGCCAATCCAGACTGGCCCTACGCGCCCACGGCGTTCGGCGGCGAAAGTTCCTCGCAGGGGCTCCAGCCGGCTGGTGCTCCGATTGACACCGGCAGCAGCGCCAACCCAGCGCCCACGATCGCCCTTTGCCCGCCGGCCAGTCCAAGTCCGAAGTACCCCATTCCTACTGGCTGCCCGGGGACGCCGGCCCCTCCGTATTTTGCGGTGCAATCCGCGGCCCCGACCGCCGCGAACATCGGGACCGCAACCTGGAACCTGATTGATGGCTACTTGCGAGTGGAATACAAGGACGCCTCGGGGAACTGGCACCCGGCAACCAATGAATGGCTGAAGCTGGGATTTGCGCGTGGCCTAACACCGCCGACGGCCCCTGGCCCTGGCGGTAACCCAATCAATCCGAACGCGATTCTGCTGCTGCAGGAGCCGGCGGACCGCAGCACTACAGCCCCGCTCCCCAATTGGTCGCAGCTAAACACTGGGATTGCCCCGAGCTGCACATTAACATCCAGCGGCAAGTGCACGGCGTGGACCGCCACGCCGCCCCTTTTGAGGGACACGGGGGCCACGCAGTGGGAGTTTGGCACCTCGACAACGGCACAGAGCGTCACTGCCTTCAACTGGTATCCCATCAACTTTTACGATGACCGCGAAGGTGAGAATCGCGACGCGGGGGCGGCGGGGGACAGTTGCACGACCACCGGGGCGATGAACGCCGTCGAAATCGATGTGGGCAACCTAAAGCGATGGTTGTCGGGAGCGATCACCGGCAACGGCGGGAATGTGGATTATCAGGAACAGAATGGCTACGTGCTGTATTTCTCGGATCGCCGGGGCATGCTGTTAAACCCGCATCCCCCTATGAATCCTGCAGGCGCAGCGGCGAAAACTGGCGACTCGGGCCTGGAAGACGTGATCAACTCAAAAAGTTCGG
The DNA here is from genome assembly GCA_003132325.1 of Acidobacteriaceae bacterium. GTDB lineage: Bacteria > Acidobacteriota > Terriglobia > Terriglobales > Acidobacteriaceae > Acidiflorens. Next base: position 73,822 of record PKXK01000211.1, on the reverse strand, counting down.
TGGGCACGCCAGACGGAGCGCTGGAAACTCCGGTTGCCAATTCTCCCGAGGACGTCAATCAGAACGGATATTTGGACAACTTCGGCCCGGCGAATCTGGGATTGGGCTTCTGGAACGACGCTACCCACAACCTGAATGTTGGCATCAACACCAACCCGGCCAAGCCCGATCCCTTCGGCACCGCGGCGGGAAGCGCCCGGATTGCGAGTTGCTTCACCACCGCCCGTAAGAACTGGGTCAGCGGGGCGCGGCACGTTTTGCGGCTGGTGGATGGTTCGCTCGGCAACGTACCCCTGCGAACGGACGCTGCTGCGACTCTGGATAGCCCTGGCGGATTCACGGTGGCATCGGAGAACCCGGTCTACGTCCTGGGCGACTACAACAGCAACGCGGCCGACTCGGCGAATTGGGCGACCGACACCACCGCGTTTCAGAACGATGTGGCTGGACACGCGGCCGCCGCGGTTATTGCCGACACCGTCACTCTCCTCTCGAACAACTGGACGGACTTGGAAAGCATGACTGCGCCCGTTACCAGCCTGAACAACCGCAACGCGATCACTGCTACCTCTTACCGGTTGGCCATCGCAGCCGGGAAAAACAGGACCTTCCCCTATGCGAATACGACGGGCTGGAATGTCACGGCAAAGGACAACGGCACTGACGGAGGCGTACACAACTTCCTGCGCTACCTGGAAAATTGGTCAACTACCTTGTTTTACAAGGGCTCGCTGGTGAGCCTGTACTACTCAACCTACAATACGGGGTTTTATAAGTGCTGTACTACCGTATATAGTCCGCCAACGCGAGCTTACTATTTCGACTTGGACTTTACCACTCCGGGGGGCCTGCCACCGGGAACGCCGTTGTTTAAGGACGTGGAGAGCCTGGGCTTCCGCCAGCTGTTTACGACACGCACCAACTAAACCCAAGGTCAAACCAGTTCAACCCAACCCCCGGTCCGCGAGGATCGGGGGTTTTCTTGTTGGCGCCAATAGCAACAGCCACGTGGCTCCGTTCACGCAACTTGCCACTTTAGGCCCAGCCACCATCACCATCGGGTGGGAGGGACGGGCGTCTCGTCCAGCCGGGCGGGGACGCCCGGCGCTCCACCGGCAGACCCCAGCAATACGTCCGGCTGAAGCCGCACTCCTTCAAAACTAAGTCGAAATCCAGGGTTTTTCCGCAGCCAGCCATCGCGCGGAACCCAGCAAAAATGCGGCATCCCACTCGGATTGTGGCTGCGGCAGGGCGGCGGCGGCCGTCTGGAGGCAGGGAGGTACCTAGTTCCTACCGGGATTACTTCGGTAATCAGGGCTTCTGTTACGGTATTTTCCGTGATATAACGCCGATAGCTGCTGGTTAGGCTCTGGGCTGGGAGTTTGGTGGTTTCCCGGCTTGGTTTTCTGGTTTTGATGGAAGAGCAGAGCGACCGCAGAGGAGGAGTCGTGGCCGAAGCACGTACCGGGAAAAGGTTTCCGCTGCATTTGCCGATCAAGATACATGAGGAAGGCAGGGCGGGCGCGGCCAGCGGCATGACTGGCGATCTGAGCGCCGCCGGAGTGTACATCCGCGCCGACGCTTCGCTCGAGGTCGGGTCGCCGGTGGAGTTTGAAATCACGCTGCCGCCGGAGGTAACGGGGGGCAAGAAAGACGTGGTGATCCAGTGCCGCGGCCGCGTGGTGCGGACCGATGAGCCGGATGCAAGCACGGAGCCCGGGAACAACCGAGGCGTCGCTTGCGTGATCGATTCTTACGAATTCGTTCGCCAATAGTTAACCAAGAAGAGAAGCGGGAGTGATCCATGTTGAAGCTTATTCTGGCCGACAATCAGGCGATTTTCCGGGCGGGCATCGCCAAGGTACTGGCCGTAGAAGACGAGATGCGCATCGTGGCCCAGGCGCAAACTGCCGAGCAGATGTTTATGGCGCTCGACAAATTTCGCGCCGCGGTGCTGATCATTGCCGGAGGATTCCACTCCGATTTCAGCTCCGTGCTTTCGGCGGCTAACAAGAACAAGACGCGCGTGGTGGTGCTTGCCGATACGGGCGAGAGCGCGCAACGCTACATGGCAGCGGGAGCCCATGGCGTGGTGTATCGCAACGTGACCAGCCCGGCGCTGGTGGACTGCGTGCGCAAAATCGCTCGCGGCGAAAGCTGGGTGCAGGATATGGCGGTGCCGAGCGAGTTGACCGAGAACGATATGGTCGGGCTGCGGGTCCGCGACCGGTTGACGGCGAAGGAACTGCGGATCGTGGCGCTGATTGTGCAGGGCTACAAGAATAAGGAAATCGCCACCCAGTTGGGCACGACCGAGCAGGTGATTAAGAATTATCTGCGCAACGTTTACGACAAGATTGGCGTATCCGACCGGCTGGAGCTGGCGCTGTTCACCATTCACCACCGCATCTTGAACGAAGCGGCGGCGGCCACGGCAGCGGCGTCCATTCCGCAACCCGCACCGAGTGCGGGGATCAGCAACTAGGATCAGCAACTAGCGGCGATCAACCGGGAGTTGGCAGAATACTCCCGGTAGACATTGCAGTCTCCGACGCACACGCAGCCACTGCGGCCGGCAGTTCCCTTGAGTATCGTCCCGCCTCTTTCGCCCCGCTCTTACGTGGTGGGCCTGAGCACCGTACAAACGGAAGCGCAGATTGGCCCTCCGATGTTGAACGTCGCTGCGACGCGCGGATTCTTCACTTGCAGCCCAGCGGGAGCCTTGCCCCGGAGTTGCCACGCGCACCACCCCAGCATGGCGATCCCGGTGGCGCCGATGGGATGGCCTTTGGCAATTAGTCCGCCCGAGGTATTGATGGCGCACTCGCCGTCCACACCGGCTTTGCCTTCGCACCAGTAGCGCGCGCCTTGGCCGACGGCGGCCTTGCCCAGCACTTCCGTGCCGATGGCGCCCATCACCGTGAAGCAATCGTGCACCTCGGCAACGCTCACATCCCCGGGCTTGACTCCGGCCATTTCATAAGCTTTGTTCATCGCCCGGTAAGCGCCTTCGGGCCGGAGGACGTCGCGTCCCGCTTTCTTCAGGGGATCGGTAGCCTGAGCGTAGCCGGCGATCTCCACGCAGTCGGCCTTGGCCACGCCGAGCTTCCGCAATCCCTCGTCGGTAGCCAGGATGAGGCTGGCGTAGCCATCGGTGATCTGGGAGCAATCGTAGGTTTTCAGGGGCAAGCCCTCGACGATGTAACGATTGATGCCTTCGATCTTCATCGCCTGGTCGAGGGTGATCTGTACATTGCGCATCTGGGCGTAGGGATTGTTTCGGGCGTTGGCGTACTCGGCGACCGCAATCTGCGCCAAATCCTCCTCCCGCACCCGATGCATTTTCAGGTAGCACTCCATGATCTCGGCGAAGAGGTGGGGGAAGATGAACACCTTGCCCGCGCGCTCGTCGGGGTGGGAAAAGTAGCCCAGCGCCTTGCCGATGAGCTTGCCGTCCATCTTGCCTTCGGCGTCGCGCATTTTCTCGTAGCCGACAGCGATGCCGACGTCACCCCACCCCACCTGGAGTTTCTGGATGACGGAGAGCACGGCCTGACCGCCCGAGGCGCAGGCATTCTCCACGGATTCGATGGGCTTGCCGCCGAGGCCCGGCACCATCGCCATCAGGCCGGCGAGCAGACCCTGCTCGTTCAGCGAAATGTTGCAGGTGGCGCCAATCGAGCCTACATCCAGCGCGGCGGGCTCGACGCCGATCTCGTGGCACGCCCCGTTGACAGCGTTCTGAATGATCTCAGGCACGGACATGGCCAGCAGCTTTCCGAATTTCGATTGATGGTAGGCAGCGATGTAAATGCGCTTCATAGAACACCTCTTGATCTTAATTAAGATGACTCGCGCTCGGGCGTGACCGTATAGCTTCCGTCGGCGCCAGGCTTGAGGTTCCGCAATCGGCTCTGGAGTTCGAGTTTCAGGACCTTGCCATAGGCGTTGCGGGGCAATGCGTTTATAACGACGATTTGCCTTGGTAGTTTGATCTTACCGATCCTGGGACGAAGGAACTCGATGAGTTCGAGGCCGCTGACGCTCACACCTGATTTTAACGCAACGAAGGCGATTGGAACCTCGCCCCACTTCTCGTCGGGCGTCCCCAGGACGGAGGCCTCGGCAATGGCCGGATGATCGAGCAATTCTTTTTCGATCTCCGCCGGATAGATGTTGACGCCGCCGCTGATGATCATGTCTTTGGAGCGGCCCGCGATGTAGAAGAACCCATCTTCGTCGCAACGCGCCAGGTCGCCGCTGTGGAACCATCCGTCTGGGTCGAGCGCTTTGGCGGTGGCGCCGGGATTGTTCCAGTAGCCCAGGCAGACGTGTGGCCCGCCCGACTTGGTGACGGCGGCGACATTGCCACCCGCATTGCGGCCCGCGGAGGCGTCGTACATACTGGTCTGCACGATGAATTCCTGGAGCGAATCGATGGACGGGACAGAAAGATTTGGGTTCTCGCCCGTGCCGATGGAATTCGCATCCACGCCGTTGATGATCACGTTATTGGAGAGCGCTCGCTGGCCGTTGACATACACGGCAACATCGCCGCGCCCCAACTCGGAGGAGTTCTGGAGGGGGCCCGAGGTTCCGGTAGTCAGCGTCAGCAATTGCTGGAAGTTACGGGTCGGCAGCGGCAGCGCCCGGATCTCCTGCTGATCAATGACGGTGCCCTTGGCGGAGTTTTCCGTCTGCACCAGCGGCGATTCGCCCGTGACCGAAACCGTGTCAAGAGGATTTTTGTGGCGGGAACTGGCGGGCGTTAGTCGGAGTCTTTCTTCTCCGCGCCGGACTCAAGGCCGACGCGCGCCAGCGACCTGCGCAGGGCCCTCTCTCCTCCGGCGCCGTGCTGGGTATCGACGATCTTGCCGTCGCGATCGAGGACGACGTAGATGGGATAGCGGTTGGCGGCATACATGGCGGCGAGATTCGTATCTCCGGTCAGCACGATGTGGCACTTGCGGGGATGATCCCGCAAATACTGCTGCACCACTTTCTTGGACTCGGCAACGTCCACGGCGATCACGACCAGGCCCTTGCCGGAAAATTCGGCGGTGAGGTTGTTGACCAGCGATTCCTCACTCTTGCAATAGGGACACCACGTGGTCCAGAACTGCAAGAGAACGACTTTCCCTTTTACCGAATCGTTGGTGAACTGTTCGCCTTCGAGAGTCTTGGCATGAAAACGAGGAGCGGGCTCGCGGTCGTCTCCCACAACAATCTCGCGATGGACGGATTGAGCGAAAGTCAAAGAAACCGTCAGGACCAGAGCCCCTGGAATGCAACGGCGTAGCGCGCGAGTCGGCGGCATGGCCCGACACTATAGCACGAGTTAGGACTTAGGTCTCAGGTGTCAGGAAAACCAAGTTCTGCCTGAGACCTGACACCTTGCTAACTGCGATGCGCCAAGTGGCTGGCGTCCGCGGCCGGCTGGATCCTTCGACTTCGCTCTAGCGTGGCTCGCGGGACGCCCGGCCCCTAAAGGGGCGACTGATTTTGACGAACTTACGGTTATCGCTAAAGCGATACCCTGATACGAAACCTGAGTTACTAAGCCTGCTAGATCTTTTCGCCCACGCTTTTGGCTTGGGTAAAGAGGTAGAGGTAGTCGGGTCCGCCGGATTTTGAATCGGTGCCGGACATGTTGAAACCTCCGAAGGGATGCGCGCCCACCATCGCTCCGGTGCACTTGCGGTTCAGGTAGAGATTGCCTACGTGAAACTCGCGCACGGCGCGGTCGAGTTTCTCGCGCGAACTGGAATAGACGGCGCCAGTGAGTCCGAACTGGGTGTCGTTGGCGATTTCGAGGGCGTGATCGAAGTTGCGCGACTTGATCACCACCAGCACTGGGCCGAAAATCTCTTCCTGCTCGAGCGTCGACTTCGGCGGGATGTCGGCGATCACCGTGGGCTGAATGAAGTATCCTTCGCCAGCTTTGGTGTCGCGCGCGCCGCCGGTGATGAGGCGTCCTTCTTTCTTGCCGATCTCGATATAGCGCAGAATGTCGTTCATCGAGCTTTCGTTGATGACGGCGGCCATGTTTAGGTTCATGGTGGGATCGCCGACGGTGATGCGTTCGGCGCGGGATTTCAGTTTCTCAAGGAACTTGTCGTAGACGCGCTCGTCGACGATGGCGCGGGAGCAGGCCGAACACTTCTGGCCCTGGAAGCCGAACGCGGCCTGGGCCACGCCTTCGACGGCGGAGTCGATATCGGCATCGGCATCGACCACGATGGCGTCTTTGCCGCCCATTTCGAGGACGGTGCGCTTGATCCAGAGCTGGCCCGGTTGCTGATGCGCGGCGGTCTGGTTGATGTGCAATCCGACTTCGCGCGAGCCGGTGAAAGCGATGAAGCGAATTTTGGGATGCGCCACCAGGGCGTCTCCAAAGGTCGCGCCTCCGCCCGGGCAGAAGTTCACGACGCCTTCGGGCATGCCGCATTCTTCGAGCAGTTCGACGAACTTTGCTGCCGTGGTCGGCGAGTCGCTCGACGGCTTCAGGACTACGGTGTTGCCGCTGACGATGGAAGCGAGGGTCATGCCGGCCATGATGGCGCAGGCGAAGTTCCAGGGCGGAATCACGGCGCCGACGCCCAGCGGGATGTAGGTCAGGGTGCCGCGCTCGCCGGGCAGTTGCACGGGCGGCTCAACTTTCGCGAAGCGCAACGCTTCGCGGGCGTAGAACTCGCAGAAGTCGATAGTTTCGGAAACGTCGGCGTCGGCTTCGAGCCAGTTCTTCGAAACTTCGAACACCAGCCACGCCATGAATTCGAGCTTGCGCTCGCGCATCACATCGGCGACGCGAAACAGGAGCGACGCGCGCTCTTCGACCGAGGTGCGGCTCCAATGGGTGAAGGCTTGCAGAGCGGCTTGCACGGCGGGCTCGACGTGCTCTTTTCCCGCCTTCTGGTGGATGCCGACCACTTCCGACGGCTTAGCGGGATTGATGGAACGGATCTTGTCGGAGGTCTTCAGGCGCTTGCCGCTGATGATCAGGTCGTACTCGCGGCCCAGTTGTCCGCGCACCTTTTCGATGGCGGAGCGCATCTTGCGCACGTTGTCTTCTTTGGTGAAATCGACGAACGACTCATTCTTGAACGGGCCTTCGTGCAGGCGGACTTGCAGACGCGGCGGGGCTTCCATGGTTGCCATAGGGGATCCTTTCCAGGACGGGATGTGAAACGTTAAACGTAAGCGCGGATATTCGCGACCTTTAATTTTACACCGGGTGGAGGGAGCTGGCAGGTTGCGGAGAACTGGCCCTGCTCCGGTCTCGGCCGTTCTACGGCCCAGGTCTCGAAAAGCGCGAGAAGCGGCGCACCCGCATTCTCCTTTCTGACCGAGACTTGGGGACACGAGCTCTCGGTAGGCGCGGAGCCGCACCAGTTGAACCCCCTGTGCAACCACCGGCATAGGATTAGAATCTAATCAGGTAGGAGCGCGCAGTCTTACGTAGATAGGCTCCTCGCTCGACACTGCACTTCCAGGTTCGGAGGGAGGTACGGATTATGGGCAGATTCGGTGTTCTCCGGTCCCTTCTCGCATTTACCACTTTCATCCTTCTTGCTCTAACGCCAATTCCAGCATTCGCTCAGCACGGCGGCGGCGGTGGAGGCGGAGGCGGTGGTTCCCATGGTGGCGGTGGCGGCGGCGGTGGTTCCCATGGTGGCGGCGGTGGAGGCGGAGGCTTTCACGGTGGTGGATCTTACGGCGGCGGGCGGTCTTTTGGTGGAGGAGGAAGTTACCACCAAGGCGGCGGCTTTCGTGGTGGGCCAGGGGGGCCTAATGGAGGGGGCAGCCGTTATGGAGGGGGCAGCCGTTCGAATGGCCGGTCTGGAGCTGGGCGCAGTTTCGGGATAAACGGAAATCGTGCGTCAAATTTTCGCCCGGCAATCAACGATGGCCAGTGGCATTCGTTCGGCAACCCCGGTAGCCGGTTAAGCGGTACTTCGACAAGAGTCTCGGCCGGTTTCATCGGTAGAGGCTCCGGCGCTACGACGGGCTTTGGTTGGCGTGGCAATGGATGGCGCGGCAATGGTTGGGGAGGCAATGGTTGGGGCCGCGGTTGGGGTTGGGGAGGTGGTTGGGGTTGGGGCGGTGGTTGGGGCTTCGGGTTCGGATGGCCGTATTGGGGCGGCTGGGGGCTCAGCTGGGATCCTTGGTGGAACGATCCTTTCTGGTATAACCCGTGGCCGGCGTATTCCTACTACCCGGATAACGGTTACGACCCCTCCGACGGTCCGCCGTACAACCCGGATTCGTATAACTACAACTCTCCGGGAGGCTACTTGAGCGCGCCAAGCTCGAACTACGATGACTACAGCGCCTATCTAAACAGTGGCGCGGGGCAGGACAACGGCGGGTCAGTCCAGAACGGGCAGACGACGCAGCCCGGAGTTGCGCCGACCGAAGTTACACCAAACAGTCCGGCTCCAGCGGTGCAGCCGCACCTGGTCTCTCAGTCGCAAACCTGAGTTAGCCCCACACATTCGCAAGAAAACGCGAATGTGTGGGGCACTCGATTTCGTGGGGATCGGAACCTTTCGTGTGTCAAAGCCGTCGCGCGGCAGTTGCAACTTCCATCGGCTCGGGCTCCAGCTTGGCGGTGAAGTGGCGGAGGAATGGGGCTTCGTAGCTTAGCTTCATGCCGTGAATCTGCCCGCGCTTCTCCCAGACTTCCAGGATGATTTCCACCACGTAGTCGATGTGGCTCTGGGTGTAGACGCGGCGGGGAATGGCCAGGCGCACTAGATCCATTTTTGCGGTGGCTCCGAACATTAGCGTGCCGATTTCCACCGAGCGGATGCCGCCTTCTAGATAGAGTTCGTTGGCCAGCGCCACGGCGGGAAAGCGATCGGGCGGAATATGCGGCAGGAAGGCGCGGGCGTCGATGTAGACGGCGTGGCCTCCGGGCGGCTGCACGATGGGCACTCCCTGCTCGGCGATGTGGTTGCCCAGGTATGCGGTGGAGGCTATGCGGTATTCGAGATAATCCTGATGGAGCGCTTCCTGCAATCCTACGGCTATGGCTTCCAGGTCGCGTCCGGCTAGGCCTCCGTAGGTGGGATAGCCCTCGGTCAGGATGAGCAGGTTCTTTTCCTGCTGGGCTAGCAGATCGTCGTTGGTGCAGAGGAATCCGCCAATGTTGGCCATACCGTCTTTTTTGGCGGACATGGTGCAGCCGTCGCCGTAGCTGAACATTTCCTGNNTCGTAGCCTTGTTCCCGAATCTTGATGAAGTAGGAGTTCTCGGCAAAACGGCAGGCATCGAAGTAGAGCGGGATACGATGCTTGCGGCAGACGGCGCTGACGGCTTTGACGTTCTCCATGGATACGGGCTGGCCGCCGCCGGAGTTGTTGGTCACGGTCAGCATGACCAAGGGCACGCGTTCTCGGCCTACTTTCTGGATCAGAGTTTCGAGCGCGGTTACATCCATATTGCCCTTAAAGGGATGCTTCACGCTGGGCTGGCGGCCTTCGGGGATGACTAGATCCAGCGCTTCGGCGCCGACGAATTCTACGTTGGCTCGGGTGGTGTCGAAGTGGGTGTTGTTGGGGACGACATCGCCTTTTTTGCACATCACGTTGAACAGAATGCGCTCGGCGGCTCGGCCCTGGTGGGTGGGGATGACGTGCTTGTAGCCGAAGATATCCTGCACGGAGTCGCGGAACCGATCGAAGCTGCGGCTGCCGGCGTAGCTTTCGTCGCCTTCCATGATGGCGGCCCACTGGTGGGTGGACATGGCTCCGGTGCCGGAATCGGTGAGCAGGTCGATGAGGACATCGTCGGCGGGCAGGAGGAAAAGGTTGTAGTTCGCGGCGCGGAGCAGTTGCTCGCGCTGCGGGCGGGTGGTGCGGCGAATGGGCTCGACGCTTTTGATGCGGAAGGGTTCGATGATGGTACGGGGCATGTGGGTTCTCGTTCTCTCTTTCTTGTTTTACAACACACCTTTCGGGCGGCGGATGTCAATGGGCGAGATCACGGGGGCGGGCGAGAAGAATCAACCATTTAGGGAATTGTGCAACTGGTTACCATCGTAATTCGTCATGTTCGCGTGGGTACATTCGTGATGTATTCAGTTGCGGGGTCGGCAGAGTAGAGTGAAGTATAATGTCGATAGCGAGTCACAAGGGGTCCGGCATGGCAACGTCACCGCTCAAGCGAAAGAACGCGATGGACTCGCTGCTGGAGAGCATGGATGAGCTTGCGGTCGCCGCCTCCAAGCGAATGACCACGGATGAAGTGCGCAAAGTACGCAAGCAGGTTAACGACCTGGTAGATCGGGCTGTTGCTCGTAAACCGCGTCGCGAAACTGCTTAATCAATTCCTTTCGTCTTTCTACGGTCATATTCGGCTCCAGTTGGTTGATCAGCTCCACGTATTCCGGTTCAGCGTCCAGCCCCTTCGTCACCAGTTCTTGGACTCGCCGTACGTCACGGCGGAGTTTTGCTGCTTCATCCGGGTCACAGTAGGTACGTCCCGGATCGCGGCGTGTTTTTGTCCACTTGGTCATTTGCCAACTCAAACTTTACCACTGCCCACGGATGCTCGACGCAGACAGACTTGTGCTGCACGCATTCGGCGGACAGGAGTGTCCGCCCTACACGCACCCTCACGAAGCGCTTGCTGCCGCCGGACATGAGCTGCAGGTAGTCGACGACCAGGCTAGACTTTGACCGAATCCCTGCGCTCGGCGGGAACGTACTTGACGGCGGCGGTGCGATCGAGTTTGTCCCAGGCGAAGGGGCGGCCTTGGATGGCGCGCTTCAACGTGCGGAACAGGACGAGGGAAAAGACCTGGCGATAGGCAAAGCGCTGCAACCACACTTGGCTTAGCAGCCAGGCGTCTTCGCGGGCTTCGGGTTGGCGGCGCTCCAGGGCGAAGGCGAGCGCCGAGGCTAGGAAATCGATCACCAGGAAGGCGCCGAAGAAGATCAGCAAGCGCTGGAAGCTGGCGGGATCGGTGGAATCGGGATGGAAATATTTCTGGATGAAATACCAGATCACACCGACGGCAAACATCATGTCGATGAAGGGTGAGACCAGGGGGAGCAGGATCTGGAAAATCAGGATGTTGGGAAGGGCGACGAATCCCAAAGCGCCCTTGCGCGCGAAAACGGCGCGATGCTTGAAGACGGCCTGCAGAATTCCGAACGACCAGCGGAAGCGCTGCCGCATGAGCGCGTTGGCAGTAGTTGGAGCCTCGGTGAAGGCGAGCGCCCGGTCTTCGTATTGCACGCGATAGCCGCTGCGCAGCAGAGCCATGGTGAGATCGGCGTCTTCGGCTACGGTATCCACGTGGTAGCCGCCGGCTTCGCGAACGGGCGCTACGCGCCAGGCTCCAATTGCGCCCGGGACCACGCTTACCGCGCCCATGGTGTTGAGCGCTCGGCGCTCGAAATTCTGGCTGGTGATGTATTCGAGGGCTTGCCAGCGGGTCCAAAGGTTGACGCGGTTACCGACTTTCGCATTGCCGGCCACGGCTGCAACTTTCGGATTGAGGAAGTGCGGTACGAGGCGGGCGATGGCATCGGGAGCGATGATGGTATCGGCGTCGATGCCCACGAAAAGTTCCGCGTCGCGGATGTGTTCCAGTCCAAAGTTCAATGCTTCGGCCTTGCCGCCGTTGGGCTTGGTGAGAATCAACACTTTGCCGGCGGCTTCTTCGGCGGCGAAGGCGCGGCGGGCGATTTCCAGAGTGCGATCCTTGGATCCGTCGTCGATGACGATTACGCGCAGGTTGGGATAGTCGGAGTCGAGCGCGCCCTGGATGGTGCGCTCGATGACCTTCTCCTCGTTATAGGCGGGGATGAGAACCGCGACCGGGGGCCGGTAGGCCGCGATCTGCGCGGGCGTTCCGTAGACATGCGCGCGGAGACGGTCATAGATAGCGAGCACGCCAACCGAAACCAGGCGGCCGGTCATCAAGATGTCACCCAGGAAAAAAATCGACACTATGGCCGCCATGGTCGCGCTGAAGAGCCAGAAGCCGATCCAATTCAGCCGTGCGGACCAATACTCGTTGGGCGGAAGCGGCGGCATGACATCGGCTTTGGCCTTGCCCATCAACTTGTACACGGGGACGAATTCAAATCCGCGGGCGCGGGCGCCGTCGATGATCAGAGGGAGGGCCTGCACGGTTCTTTCCCGGTTGCCGCCGCCATCGTGCATAAGAATGATGTTGCCGCACCTCATCTGATCGTTCGGTTGGCAAGGTGGCAAGTGGTCGAGCACCTCGGCGGCGATTTGTTGCGGGGTGAGCGCGGGTTCGTCCTTCCAGTCCTTGGTATCGAGCTTGTTGCCGATGGTGATGTAGCCCATGCTTTGCGTGAGTTCGAGCGGCCGCACTTCATCTTCGGTGTCGGGCTCGGCATCGACGGAGTACGGCGGACGGAACATCATGGCGCGAATNNCTGATATCGGGATGAGTAAAAGTATGGTTCCCGATTTCATGACCTTCGCGGTAAATGCGTTGGGTCAAACCGCTGAACTTCTCGGCCTGGATTCCGATCAGAAAGAAGGTTCCGGGCACACGCTCGCGTTTGAGGACATCGAGGATTTTCGGGGTCCACTGCGGATCGGGACCGTCGTCGAAAGTAATCGCGAGTTGGTTCTTGCTGGCGCCATAGCGCGCCACACGATAGGGTTCGGGAAGGCTCTTGAAGTCTTCCCCGTCGATGAGTCCGGTCTGCTTGTCGATGGTCAGGTCGCGCTCGCCGTTGGTGGGCCTGGCTTCGATGTGCAGGATTTCGCCTTCGCCTTCCATATCGACGTCCTGGCCGGGCAGGACGTCTTTCAAGCGATCCGATGCATTGGCTTCTCCGGGCACATCCCAGATCCGCCACAGGGAGCGGTCTTCCGCGCCCAGTCTCCACAAGGCGAAGGTCTCGATGCCGAGCGTCTGGGCGGCACGCATTTCGTTCAGGGCAGTCACCGCGTCGAGGAACCAGACATCGTGGCGGAAGTTATCATCGTCAAGGTAGCTGAAGTGCGGGTTGAGCGCGTCGCCATCGAAATCAACGTCTTCTTCGGAATCGCGCGAGCCGATCCAGGCTTCTTGCACGGAAACGCTCTTGTCGGCTAGTCCCGGCGGCAGCTTGCCTTTTTTCGGGCGTTCGACCCAGTCGTACCCGTAGTTGCCGATGGCGCAGATGAGCTTCTCTTTGGGAATCTCCTTGACGGCAGATTCAAGATTGGCCGTGAACCAATCCTGCGAAGCGACGGGCCCCGGCGTTCCTCCGGGAAAGTGCTCATCGTAGTTCATGATGACCACGCCATCGACGGCGGCCGAAATGGCCTTGTAGTTGTAGTCTTCGTTGCGCACCTGGACGCTGACGTAGAGCTTCAACCGTTTCGCGTGCAGGTCGGACGCGAGTTCACGCAGCAGAGCCACATATCCGGGTTGTGCCTTCTTGGGGAAGGATTCGAAATCGATCATCAAACCGCGGTAATGATCGGTGGCAAGAAAAAGGCCGATCTCGCTGCGAAACCTGGCGCGGGCCTCCTTGTTGTTCAGGAAAGCGCCGACACCCGGAACAAAGTCGGTGCCATCGAAGTTCTGCACCACGGGAAAGACTTCCATGTTCGTGCCTTCCGTCTTCAGGAACGGCATCACCTTGTCATCCACGGGATGAATGGTTTGTCCTTGGACCACGTCGAACATGGCGTTGGTTTCCGGATCGACGGCTTGCAGATGGCCGTCTGGACTGAGAACCTGCAGCCATGTGGGGAAGAGCAAGTCGATCTGGCGGGCATACTCGCGCAAGGAGGAGAAGCTGGCCGCATCCCAGGAAACGTAGAATGCGGCGCGAACCCCTTGCTGGGAGTTCAACGTGAGTTGCGAAGGAGCTTTACGGGATTGGTGGCGGTGTCCGGTGCGGGCCACGGTGGCGAGGCGGCGTTTCTCGAGGGCCTTTGCCTTTTCCTTTTCTTTCAAAGCGTGGTAGGGGCGCTTTTCCGTGAGCCAGGAAAGGTCGGGGAGAGGCTCGCTGCGCAGGGCACTGTAGATGAAAAAAATGACCAGCAAAGAAAAAGCCAGGGCGGCCACGTCGACCACGCGGCGAATCCGCCGCCAGCGCGCTTGCAAGGGATCGTAAAAAACCTGTTTGGCCATCTTGGAGTGTCCTTTCATCCTAAGGTGCGAGGCGCAGGGGGTCAAACAGAGCGGGCAGGGTGGCAGAGCCTACCTACATCGCATCCCCCTGGCGAGGTTAAAGAGTGATGGTGAGAACTCGGTCGTCCCTCCGAGGCTTGATTCTCGGGCGACACGGAACCACGGCGGAACCCGGACGGAAAGCCGTAGGTATTTGTTAATATCTGAGAAGCCAGTGTCGATCACCCCTATCGAGCTTTCCGACAAACAAGGCGCGGCCGAACTCCGCTCCGCTCCAACTGAAGGACTGCTGCGTTCCACCGCGCGCTACCTGCTCCGGACCGAGGTACATACTTTTGCCTTCTCGGTTGCCGCCAATTCCATTCTGTCGTTCTTCCCGTTCCTGCTGCTGCTGATGTCGCTGATCCGGTACGTTTTTCATTCGCAGGTGATGTATGGCGTCGTCGAGAACCTATTGCGCGACTATGTTCCAACCGGCCAGGAGTTCGTAATCCGGAACCTGAACGCGCTGGTTAGTGCGCACCATCGAGCGCAAGTGTTCTCGCTGGCCATGCTGCTGATTACTTCCACCGGAATTTTTCTGCCGCTGGAAGTCGCGCTGAACCGCGTCTGGGGATTTCGCAATAACCGCTCGTATCTGCGGAATCAGTTGATGTCGCTCGGGCTGGTGTTTGCCTGCGGATCGCTGGCCCTGCTTTCGGTATTCTTGACCGCCGGAAACGTCGCCATCGTGACGAGCGCGCTGCACGGCTACGGCGCGTGGTATGTGAAACTGGTGGGCTTTGTGACCATGAAGATCTTTTCGATCCTGGCCAGCATCGCCATCTTCTTTCTTGTCTACTGGCTGTTGCCGAATGGGAAGGTGCCGGCTCGGGGAGTCCTGCCGGCGGCGGTGCTGATGGGATTGCTCTCCGAGGTGCTGAAGTACGCCTATATCTTCGCCCTGCCGCGGCTGAATTTTGCGGAAGTGTATGGGCCGTTCGCCATTTCGGTCAGCCTGATGTTCTGGGCGTTTCTGTCGGGGATGCTGCTGCTGACGGGGGCGCATCTTTCGGCGCGAAGGATAATGCGGAATTTGTAATTGGTAATTTGAAATTTGTAATTGGATTTAGCTTTTCAAAATTGAAAATCACAAATTACAAATTCTACAATTTCCATCTCGTCGCCGACTTGGGAAAGCTCTTCTCGACGAATCCGAATACCGTCTTCGGACGCACCACAAATATCGGTTCTTTCATGCTTCGCGGGTCCATTTTGTATTTCTTCTTGTAGACGATCCCGACGCGATCGAGGACCGCTGGATCTTCGGCTTGAGTCGCCATTCCCTCAATGATCACGGCCTCTTCGCCGTTGTCGTTGGTAATCGTGCAGGTGGGATTGGCGGAAAGGTTTTGACACTTGCGGGATTTGTGTCCGGTCGAAAAGAAGAAAGCGTCGTCGAGCCACACTCCCCATACCGGCATCACATGCGGACGTCTCTGAGCCGCGTGAATCGTGGCCAGCCAGAACGTGCGGCAGCGATTCATCTTTTTGGCAACCCAGGCCCACGGGAGCAGGCCTTTGCCGTTTTCGGCTCCGACTATGCCATAGCCGGGGGCAAACGGGCGGTCCGCCTTCGGTTGCGATTTCGCCGTCTTCACCGACCTCTTTGCAGGACGCTTTGTCATTAAGTTTCGAGTTGCCTGGCGTCTGTCCCGTAAATCCGCGACATTATGTTTAAGTGTCAGGGAATTATGCCAGCTTCTCGACGCAGCAGTCGATCACTGCACCTCGAGGCGCTGCGCTCGCAAGGCGTTCTGAAACTGCTCCACCGACAACGACGCTCCCGCGCGAATGAGCTCCAGAAGCGGGTCGGGCGATTCGGCTTCCGGCGCCGCGCCGGACGCAGGATTGGCCACCGCATGCTTGCCATCGTTCCTAGGTTCGTTCCGGCCGTCTTTCCGGTCTTCTTTCCGTCCCACGAAAATTCTTGGAACCTCGCGACTGTCCATCAGGTGGCCGATGAGTTCGGCCACCTTCGCCCGCTGATCGTGCCCTTGCGCTCGCGTGAACTCGACTCCCATTCCGGTTTGCGCGTGCGACACCCGCACCATTCCTTCCAGCAAACACTCCGTATCCAACACCCGAATACTGAGCAGCACCGGAGTGTCGGCGGGAAATGGAGCAGCCGCCTCCAGGTAGCAGGCGCCGGCGCTGATGTCGGTCAGGCGCCAGCGATGCGAACGAAGATGTGAACGAACCGGCTTTGCCGGCGCCGGTCCGGGATCGAGCCGCTGCTGCTCGGCGGCAGGCGATGGGCCGTCGACAGTTTTTTGCTCTTCGGCCTTTTGCTCGGCGGCCTTCGGCTCGTCGACCTTCCAATCCGAAGGCGCATAGTCGATTCCCCAGAAGTTGCCGGGAATGTCGAGCTCCAGGCCGACCAGCCAGGTCTCGGGATCGCCGCCCAGCGGAACCACCTCGGAAACGTGCGCGGTGGTGTGCCGCTTGGCCGAAACGATTTCCAGGCGGACCGCAACGCCGTGCGCGACTGCGCGGGGAAGGATCAGCCCGCATCCGTGGGCGTTCACCAGCGTGGTATTGCCGGGCTCGGAAAACTGCTGCGCGGGGTCGAGGCTGGTGACTAGCACGGGAACCTCCAGCGGCAGCCGGGTGCTGCGCCGAATGGCGTGCTGGGTTTTTCCCGAAGGGCCCATAGAGTTAGCTGGCAAAACGTTCTTCGGACTGAATACGTCGATTTTAAGAAATGCCGATTTGAAGACCAACGCCGGTCACTTCGGCAGCTATGGTCTACCGACCATGCTAGATCACAGTCAAGGCGCGGGCACGGAATTTCGCAGCCCGGTTTCCAGTTAGACACTAGGGGGAGCGCGACGAGACTGGTGCATCTCTGTAGCGCAAGGGTTGCTTCTTCACTGCCCTTCGGGCCGGTCGATCTTACTCGCCACCTTCACGCCGCTCAACCCGCTAACGTACTTGGATACGCCTCGATAGAGCGACTCCGCAATGCGCTGCCGGTGCTCTGAGGTTTCCAGTTTGCGCTCGTCGGTGGGATTCGACACGAACGAAATCTCGGCCAAAATCGAAGGCATATTCGCGCCGATGAGCACGATGAACGGCGCTTTCTTGATCCCGCGATTGCGGATGCCGGCGTTGTGCAGGGCCAGCCCTCCGTAGAGCGACTGCTGCACGTCGCCGGCAAACTCGCGCGATTCTTCGATCTTTTCCTTCAGCGCAATCTTCTTCACCAGATCCTGCAATTCGTGAATCGACTTTTCCGAAACCGCGTTCTCGCGCGCGGCGACTTCCAGCGCTTCCGGCGACGAGGTGAAATTCAAATAGTAAGTTTCGACGCCGCGCGCATCGGAATCGCGGCTGGAGTTGGCGTGGATCGAAATGAACAAATCCGCCTGCTCGCGGTTCGCAATCGCGGTGCGGGTTTCGAGGGGAATAAAGGTGTCGTCCTGGCGCGTATAAATCACTTCCGCCCCAAGCCGCGTTTCGAGCAAGCGCCCCAGGCGCTTGGCCACATCGAGCACCACGTCCTTCTCGAGCAGGCCGTTCGGGCCAATGGTGCCGGTGTCATGCCCACCGTGGCCGGCGTCAATCACAATCTTGCCAATCTTCAGGCCGAGTGCGCGAATCAAAGACCGGTCGCCAGCGGCGGTGGGACGTGCTTCACGAGTCGTTTCCCGCAAACCAGGATGAAGATCCGCCGTATCAGGAGCGGCGGCGGCCGAGCGGGATTTCTTTCGGTGCAAGGAAGAAGATTTTGCCGACGAAGGCAAATCTGATTTGGCCAGCGTGGTTTCGTCCGCGCCCGAGACGTCATCGGCGTCGCTCGGCGTTGCTTCGCGGCGACTCTTGTCGTGCGCAAGCGTGGCGCCATCAGCCGACACCTTGTCGTTCACCTCAACTTCGCCCTCGGCGTCGGCTGTTACGATCGTCTTCGGAATCCTGCGGTTCGATCCTTTCACCGCAACTGTGGTCTTAATCACTTCCGCGCCCTGGGCGGGCTTCGCGGAGCCGGAAGGTCTGGAATCGGCACTCGCAGCCTCGGGAGCTAAATCCGTTTCGACGGCCGCCGGCTTCGAAATGGCGGCCGCATCTGCGTCTTCGCCGGACCCCCGCGCCTTCCTTCCATCGGATTTCGCGTCTCCGCTCGACGTCACCGCGAGCTCGCCGGAGTCGTCGTCCGACGAGGAAGCCGCCCTAGATGTTTCCGGAGCGGAATGACCTTTGGCGGTGTCTGTCTTGGCCCGGGCGGCAAGAGTCGCCTGGCCCTGCTTCGCGTGCATTTCCTGGCCGTGAACATCCTTGCCGTGCACATCAATGATGAGCCGGTACGGGTCGGGCAACAGGAAAGCGTCGTAGCTGGCCAGGTCGTCCACTTCCAGCACAATCCGCGTGCGCCCGGGTTGAAATTCGGCAACCCGAATTTTCTTCAGGAAGCCATCGTCCACGTCAAAGGTCTTGCCCACCAGGGTCGAAGCCAGTTTGGTGTCGCGCAGATCGAAGAAAATGCGGTCGGGATGCGCGATGCGCTGGGAATCGAATTTGACCTCCTGTTCGACGTCAATGGCGACGCGAGTGTAGTCGGGCGTAGACCAGTGCCGAACTCCGGTAACCCGCGGCAAGGCGCTGCGACGGGCGCTCGCGGCCTTTGCCGGTTCGGTGCCCGATTCGGCCGCGTCGTCAGAGCTGGAGGTGACGCCGCCACGGGCACTAGCGCTGGAATTGGACCGCTGCTTGCGCGCCGCCTTCTCGGCCGTACGTTCCATTTCGTCGGCCTCGGCATCGATTTCCTTCACCGCCGACCGGGCATCGTCGGCCAGGCGGTTGCGGGGGTAGCGATGAAGAAAATTTTCGAAAGTGGTGCGCGCCTCTTCGGGATCGTTGAGATCGTCTTTGTAGATCTCGCCGATCGTGAACAGGGCGTCGAAGCGGTATCTGCTGCCCGAATATTCCTTGCGCAGAAAGCGGTACTGTTCCACCGCCCCACGCAGAATCTTGTTGTCGTCAAACCGCCGCCCCATCTCGACCATGAGTTCGGCGGTAGCCACCACGCTGGGGTCCGCCTTCGAGGAAGCCGGAGAGCCAAAGTAAACGCGCCGGTACGAATCAATCACCCGCTGGTATTCGCGGCGAGTCCGCTCGCCCACAGGACGCCCGTTAAGCGCCTCCCGAGCACGCTCCGCTTTGGTGAACTGTTGGCGAGCCCAGGCGTCGTTGGGATGGACGCGAGCCGATGCGGAAACCGCCGGCAGCAGCGCCAGCAACAGCGCCGCGCCAAGGCGAAAGGCGAGAGCCCTTCGAATGAGGGGCATGCGAATTAGGGTCGCAGAAGCCTGGGTCTTCATGCTATTGAATCATTGAGTCATTGCATCATTAGAGTCATTCGAATTATCAGGTCCAGGGGTCAATGATTCAATGCCTCAATCACTCAATGATTTAATACTCTCATTCCGTATTGCTGATGTGCAGCACTCCCCGCGCATCGCGCTCGACCCGCACCGGATCATGCACCGGGCTGCCGAAAATGTACGACCCCGGTTCGCTGCCACCGTTATACAGGTTCGTGATCCGGCGCACGTAGTTCTGCGTTTCCCGGAAATGCGGAACCCCCGCACTCCGCGCCACCGCTCCCGACCCCGCGTTATAGGCTGCCAGGCTCAGGCTAACGTTGCCGCCGTAGCTGTCCAGCAACCTCCTTAGATGTCTAACCCCGGCATCGACGTTTTGTTGCGGGTCAAAAGGATTGGAAACATTGAGCGAGCGCGCGGTCGAGGGCATCAACTGCATCAGCCCCATCGCGCCTTTGCGCGAAACCGCATTAGGATTGAAATTCGATTCCACCTTGACCACCGAGCGCACCAGGTTCGGATCGACATTGTGCCGGGCGGCCGCTTGCTCAATCGCGGCGTCGACGTCCTCCTGGGTGAAAGCGCGGTTGAGAATCTGGTGACTCTGCGCTCTGCCGTCGAGGTAGGTATTGACTTCCGAAGCCGCCGAGCGCGCCGCCCGCATCACCGCCCCGCTGGTAGGAACCGGCTTGAAGCGATGTTCGGTCGAACTCCAATAAACCAGTCGAGAGCGCTCCGCCGTAGGAGCCGCTGTCTTTCTCGAAGCGGAAGGCCCGTCCCCGTTAACATAAATCTTGCGCCCGGATTCGTCGGTGGTGGGAGTAATCCCCCCCGCCTGCGCCCGCGCCGGCATGGTCGAGAACAATGTGGAAAGAAAGGAGATCGCGGTCAAGCTAGCCATCAGCGCGATTTGCAGGCGTTTTCGCATAGCGGGTTAAGATCGGCCATCGGCCAAAAATCAAAATTAAAGCCCGGCCAAAAGGCACACTTACTTTAGGGCCAACCCTACCCGGCTGCCTGCCGAAGAATCCAGAACCAGAGTAAGCCGATTATAGGGTGCGCCGCCGCCAGGGGCAATCTATCCGAAGGGTGTGGAACCTTTGGAGTAATCTGCGTAAGTCACTGAAAAGACGCGATCTTGAGAGGTTACCTGTAACCGGTGATCAGCCCGCCGAAGGCCAGGTGCATTGGAACTTAGATCACCCGATGACCCGATCGCCCGATCCCCCGCTCGCCCGAAGACCCGATTTCACCCTACAATGGCGTATCCATGAACGCCCAAGCCCTTCGCCATCTCTTCGAGCAAGTTCGAAAAAAACGCCTCTCCCCCGACGACGCCGTCGAGCGCCTCCGTCACCTGCCCTTCGAGGACCTCGGTTTCGCCAAGCTCGACCACCACCGCGCCCTCCGCCAGGGCATGCCCGAGGTGATCTTTGCCCAGGGCAAAACGCCCAGCCAGGTAGCGGACATCTTCACCCGCCTCGCCGCCCACGGCGGCAACGTGCTGGCAACCCGCGCCACCGAGGAACAGTACGCCGCCGTAGCCGCCGCCCTGCCCCGCGCCGAGTATCGTCCCCTGCCTCGGGCCATCGTGCTCAAGCGCGACCGCAAGAAACATGGCAAGGGAGTGATCGTAGTCGTGTCGGCGGGAACCAGCGACATCCCGGTAGCCGAAGAAGCCGTTGTCACCGCGGAATTGATGGGCAACAACGTCCAGCACATCTACGACGTTGGAGTCGCCGGCATCCACCGCTTACTGGCCCATCGCGGAGCCCTTGCCAAAGCTCGTGTGATCGTAGTCTGCGCCGGAATGGAAGGCGCGCTGCCCAGCGTAGTCGGCGGCCTGGTAGGAGTCCCGGTGATCGCCGTCCCCACCAGCGTAGGCTACGGCGCGGCCTTCGAAGGCCTGGCCGCCTTGCTAGGAATGATGAACTCCTGCGCCTCGAACGTCAGCGTAGTCAACATCGATAACGGATTCGGCGCCGGCTACGTCGCCTCGCTCATCAACCGCCGCTGATTAGGTTGTGTAGAGCGGACACTCCTGTCCGCTGCCTTTGACTTTGATTTCTTCGAGTCAAAAACGCGAACGGGTGCCCCATCCTTGCGCGTTTTTTGCGCAAGGGTGGGATTCCAAGACCCCATCCCCCGTAAACTTCCGATTTTGTGGCAAAGTAATAAGCAATGCTCACCTCCCAGGACCCGCGCCTAGCCGGGCGAGTCGCCTTCACCCATCCCAACTTCGTCTCCTACACGCTGGCGCGCTTCTTCGTCGTCGTGGCGCTCGAGATGCAGTCCGTCGCCGTGGGATGGCAGGTCTACGAAATCACCAAGCGCCCGCTCGATCTCGGATACGTCGGCCTGGCCCAGTTTGCTCCCGGCTTCGTGCTGTTTCTCTTCGCCGGGCACGCCGCCGATCTCTTCGACCGCCGCAAGCTGCTGATCTGGTGTTACAGCGGGTTCGCCCTGTGTTCGGCACTCCTGCTCGCGATCAGCCGGCGCGCCCCGCAATCGGTTTACTCGATCTATGTCATCCTGGTGCTGCTCGGAATCTTTCGTTGCTTCAACTCGCCGGCCAGCCGCGCCCTGCTCCCGCAACTGGTTCCCGAAGAACATTTCGCCAACGCAGTCGCCTGGAATGCCAGCACCTTCCAGATCGCAACCATCGCCGGCCCGGCCATCGGAGGAATCGCCTACGCCCTGTTCCGCGGCCCCGAGGCCGTCTATGCCATTGCCGTCTCCGTGTCCATCCTCGCCACCCTCTTTACCTCGCGAATTCACGCGCGGCCCACCCCGCCAGAAAAAGAACTAGCCGAGCGAGTAGCCGAGAAAGAGCCCGTGAACCTGCGCACCGTGCTCGCCGGCTTTGGTTTTATCTGGGAGAAGAAACTAATCTTGGGCTCCATCTCGCTCGACATGTTCGCTGTCCTGTTAGGCGGCGCCGTAGCCTTGCTGCCTATCTATGCCAGAGAAATCCTGCACACCGGTCCCTGGGGACTCGGCCTGCTGCGCAGCGCTCCCGGAGTAGGCGCCACCCTCATGGCCATCGCCGTAGCCCACCGTCCCATCCGCCACCGCGCGGGACTGACCATGCTGTTCGCGGTAGCCGCATTCGGCGCGCTCACCATCGCCTTCGGAATCTCGCACAGCCTGATCCTCTCCCTGCTAGCGCTATCCCTGGTCGGCGCCAGTGACATGGTGAGCGTGATCATCCGAACAACCCTGGTGCAAGTTGCCACGCCCGACGAAATGCGCGGCCGCGTCAGCGCCGTAGACATGCTCTTCGTCGGAGTGTCAAACGAGTTGGGCCAGTTCGAGTCCGGACTAACCGCGCAATGGTTCGGCACCGTCCCCGCCGTGGTCCTGGGAGGATTAGGAACCCTGGTAGTGATCGCCACCTGGGCATGGCTCTTCCCAGAATTGCGTAAAGCGGATCAGCTAACGGTGGCAGAGCTGGCGCCGAAATAGAACTGGTTGTGTAGAGCGGACACTCCTGTCCGCTGCCTTTGACTTTGATTTCGTCAATCCAAAACGCGCGCAGGCTGCCCCCATGCTTGCGCGTTCTGTGCGCAAGGGTGGGATGCAGCGTAGAGCAAGACTCAGACTTCCTAGACAGGCCCGCCCCCACCAAGGAGACGTGGGCCATGCCGAACAACCCGCGACCCAAGCACCTTGAGAGGTTGGGCAAGAAACTCCTGTAGAGACGGGGCTTGCCCCCGTCTCAGACTGCCGACCAACGCCGGCTAGTTTTGGCTTTGGGAAAGACACGCCCTCTCAGGCCACGGAAAAACCCCGGTCTCGTATCAGGGTATCGCTTTGGCCGGGTGCCCCACATCTCCCGGTTTTCGAGATGTGGGTGCTGGCAGTGCCTCTGCTCTTTCGGGTTGCCGGCTGTCCCACCTTTGGTTGGGTTTTGCAAACGTGGGATCCAACCCGGAGCCCACGAACCATGAGGGCTCGCCCATCATTGAACTGCGACTGACGCTATCGGAGCGCATCCCAGCCGCTACGGGCGCGCGGCTCTCAGCTTACGGGCGACTGTTTCCGCAATCTGCTAAGTCCTTATTTCAGAATATTTTACAAATAAGTCCTTTAAACTCAAAGATTTTGAGTGTTTTAGCCTGTAACTCTATGATTCCAATAGAGGAGGGGGAGAGGGGCCATCGGTACAGACCGGGCGCATCCCTGACAGATTGGACCGGGCGCATTCCATATCAAGAAAGCAAACGCCATCCCCGAAGCATTCTGACTGAGAACTGAGAACTGAGAGCCGGTTGCCCACCCTTCGTTTTCCCGAACGGCGGGATTCCACGCTTGTCCGTGCACCAACCGAGCGGTCACCAGTCCGCCGTCCTCTGCTGCTACAATTTCCGGTTCGCCATCCTGCCCAGACGCGGCAAGCCGCGTCTCTAGATCTGAGGTGTCCTTATGCCGGAAACTCTGCAGCTCGCCACTCCCACGCCGCTCACCACCCTCACGGAAGACGAAATTCTGTTCCGCGACAACGTCCGCCAATTCGCCGACGACAAGATTCGTCCCCTGGCCAAAGAGATGGACGAAAAGGCGGTATTCGATCACGGCCTCATCGACCAGTTCTTTCAACTCGGCCTGATGGGCATCGAGATTCCGGAGCAGTACGGCGGCGCCGGCGGCAAATTTTTTGACGCCATCGTGGCCGTCGAAGAATGTTCCCGGGCCGACGCATCCGCCGGCGTAATCGTCGACGTGCAGAACACGCTGGTGGCAAATGCGCTTCTACGCTGGGCCAATGAAGACCAGAAGAAGCGTTACCTGCCAAAGATGACGGCCGACACCGTTGGCGCGTATGCGCTGAGCGAAGCCGGATCGGGATCGGATGCGTTCGCCCTGCAAACCAAGGCTGAGTTAAAAGGCGCCGACTTCATTCTCAACGGACGCAAGCTCTGGATCACGAACAGCAAAGAGGCGGGATTGTTCATCCTGTTTGCCACCGTCGATGCGTCCAAGGGCTACAAGGGAATCACGGCGTTTCTGATCGAGAAGAATTTCCCCGGATTTACCGTCGGCAAAAAGGAAGACAAGCTGGGGATTCGCGCGTCGTCAACCTGTGAACTGATTCTGGAAGATTGCCGCGTACCCAAAGAGAACGTGCTCGGCGAACTGGGCAAGGGATACAAGATCGCAATCGAAACGCTGAACGAAGGCCGCATCGGAATTGGCGCGCAGATGCTGGGCGTAGCCCGCGGCGCGTGGGAATGCGCGGCGAAGTATGCGCAGGAGCGCACGCAATTCGGCAAACCGATTGCGGAATTCCAGGCGATTCAGTTTCAGATCGCGCAGATGGCAACCGAGATCGAGGCGGCCCGCCTGATGGTGTACAACGCCGCGCGCATGAAAGATGCCGGCGTAAATTTTGTGAAAGAAGCCGCCATGGCCAAGCTCTTCACCTCGCAGGTGGCCGAGCGCGTGACGTCGCTGGCCATCGAAGTCTACGGCGGCTACGGCTTCACCAAAGACTACCCGGTCGAAAAATATTGGCGCGACTCGAAGATCGGAAAAATCTACGAAGGCACCTCGAACATGCAATTGGCAACGATCGCGAAGTTGCTGATGGGAAAATAAGGTCAGAAGTTAAAAGTCAGAAGTCAGAAGTCAGATTGCAGAAGTGAAAAAACGCAGTCGTTGGTTCTTACTTCTGCAATCTAACTTCTGACTTTTTCAATTTTCTTGATGTCGCGGTACAGGCTGCGGAAATACAGCAGAGGCTCCCCATCCCGCACCACAACCTCTTCCACTTCCGCAATGAAGATGGTGTGATCGCCCGCCGTTTGCGTCGAGTGCAACCGGCACTCAAGGTACGCCAGAGCTCCTTGCAGCACCGGTGTGCCTTGCGCGGTGCGATCAAAGTGGGCGCCCGCGGCCTCCGGATGCTGATGAGTCTCAGCCGAGCGCGCATAATATTCCGCAATGGCCTGCTGATCGCTGCGCAGCACATTCACTCCAAACCGCTTCCGCGCATGCAAATGAGCGTGCGTCCGCGCCCGGTGATCCACGCAGACCAGCACCAGCACCGGGTCAAGCGAGACGGCGGTGAAAGCATTCGCCGTCATGCCGTGGACCTCGCCGTCCTGGTCAACGGTGATGACCGTGACTCCGGTCGCGAAACATCCCATGGCCTTGCGGAAATCGTTCGCGCTAACGCTCATCGTTGTTCGAAATCACTCCCGGAATCATTTCGCCTTGGATTTGCTCTTTTGTGTCGCCGCAGGTTTACTCGTGTGTCGCGCTGCAGCTCTACTCAGGAGCGCCAGCAGCGGCTGCGCCGATGCCGGTGCCCCCACCTTCCCCTCGCGCACGATCTCCTTGGCGCTGAGCTCCTTCCCATAGAGGGCCTTGTTAGCGCCGTCGTCGGATCGCATGGTCGAACCCTCCAGCGACAACCCCGCGAACAACCCCTTCGATCGGGAATACGACAGAATCTCCGCATTCATGACGATATCGGTCTCCGCGGAAGCGGCGCGTCCCACCGGCCCCGCCGCAGCCGATGCGTCCGCCCCCAGCTTCACCTTGCTCGACATCACCGATTTTGCGCCTTTCTCATTCATCACCAGCAGGACGAAGTCGGTGGCCTGCGCCCCAATCTGGAAACCGAAACTCCCGCCCTCCAGCGCAAACATCGCGGGCGCGCTCCACGGGCCCGAAAAATCCTCACCCTTGCGGCACGTGATCAGTCCCCGCCCGTAACTGCCGCCTACAACAAACGCCGCCTTTTTCACCGACGGATAAATCACCACGCACTCCGCCCTGTCCAACAGATCTTTTGGAATGCTGTCCGGCATACCGAGGATCTCCTTTATCACGGTCGCGGCTTCGCCGATGCGCTCGTTTTCCTTCCTCTGTCCCATAACCGGCACTACGCAAGCCAGCATGAGGACCACCAGCAACACCCTGTTCGTCATAAACGCTCCTTTGATCGATCGTAGATAGGCGATCGTAGATAAAAGACCGACGGCCTACTTCTTTTCCGCCTGTGGGGGAGACGCATCCTGCGGAAAACTTTTCAGCGCCACCTCGCGCGAGCGGGAAGAAGTTTTCTTCGCTTCGTCGGTTGTGTTCTCGATAAGAGTTCCCTTCAGCACGTAATACGCTTCGTCGCTCCGGCTCTTGCCCTCGCCTCGCTCGACCGTCCCCCGAAATTCGAACGATACACCATGCACCGTCTCGGTAGTAAAGGCGAGTCGATTGCCATCCAGCTTGCCCGACTTGAAGAAATGATCCAGAAAAACGCCGCGATCACTTTCCGAATCGCCGTAGCGCGAAACAAAGCCGGTGACGCGCCCCTGCTCTTCGACGGTGACCTGCACAAACTCGCCGTCGCGCAAAAAACTGTACATGCCCGAGAAGTCCGCTCCGGGCGTTGCCTGTGCGCCCGCCAGCATTCCAGTAAGAAGAACGAAGCAAGCAAGTGTCAGCGCATGAAGACGCGTACAGTGGATCGGCACGTTCACCTCGGAACTCTCAGTATAGCGGTCATCCTTGGCACCTACCTCACCACTGCTTCTTCCAGCCTGCACTCCTCTGCCGGCTTATCGAATCTTAGCCCCATGAATACAGGCGCTCGCAGCTTCATGCCGCCCTCCGCGGTTTCGTGAGTCCACTCGGCGAACTTGATTTCGGCAACCAGTTCCGGACGCACGAAGTGAACTTTTCGCAAGCCGCCGATCTCGCCGTAGAACGGATTCTGCTTCGTCTTGAGCGGTTGCAAAGCCAAGAAGATTTCTTTGAGCGTTTTCTGATCGAAGCCGGTGCCGGCCTGGCCAACGTGAATCAGGCGTCCACGCGGGTCGTACAAGCCGAGGACAAGCGCGCCGAAATATTCGCGACTGCCCTCCGGATCGGTGTAGCCTCCAATGACGCATTCCTGGCGCTGCGTGATCTTGATCTTAAGCCAGTTGGCCGACCGCTTTTCTTCGTAAGCGCTGCCGCGCTTCTTGGCAACGATGCCTTCCAGTCCGCGCCGCTTGGCTGCTTCGAAAAGGTCGAGGCCTTTCTCGGCATAGTGGTCGGAAAACTGAATCACTCCACCAGCCACGATTTTCTCTTGCAGCAACCGCTTGCGTTCGTCCAGCGCAACGCGACGCAAGTCGAGTCCATTGAGGTAAAGAAGATCGAAAGCGTAGTAGACGACCGGCACGCCTTCGCGCCGTGGCAGGCGGCGCTTGCCGGGTTGGAATCCGGTGCGCTGCTGCATCAGGCTGAATGAAGGCCGTCCCTCGTCATCGAGCGCGACGATCTCGCCGTCGAGGATAGCGCTTCCGGCTTTTACAAATTGCGGCAGGCTTTTGAGTTCGGAAAACTGCGCGGTGAGGTCATTCTGATTGCGCGACACCAGCCGAACGCGGCCATCTTCGATGAAGGCGACGGCGCGGTAACCGTCCCATTTGATTTCAAACAGCCAGTCCGGATCGTCGAAGGCCTTGGCAGCGGAGGTGGCCAGCATGGGGTGGATGACCGTGGGCATGGGCTTCTGCTCCGCGCCGGCGAGAGCATTCACCGCAGAGGACGCAGAGTTCGCCGAGGATTTCTTGCGTCTAGATTTGGACGTCGCATTCTCAGGCGCAATATCGGGAGCGTTCGCGTGAGAAGGGCTTCGCGCAGCCCGTCGTTGGTTTTTGCCATTGCCTTTCTCCGCGTTCTCAGCGCTCTCCGCGGTTAAAGCCTTGCGCTTCGAGTCGACGCGAGCGACGGCGTCGGCCAGCCACGCCGCCTTCACCCTTCCGCGCGACGCCGGGCGGCTGCTCTTCCATTCCGCCGAGCCTTCATCGCCGGCGATCTGCGCCATCGTGCGATCGGTGAGAATGGATGTGTCGTAAGCGTCGATGTCGAATCCCGCGACGACGCGATCGTCTTTCTTCTTGATCAGCAGCCATTCGTTCCCCTTGCTTCCCGCGCGGCCCTTGATGTGTACGAGCGCGAAATCGCCGTTGAGCCGCTTCCCTTTTAAACGAAACTTGAGGTCGCCTTTCACCAGCATGGCGGCAGCTTCTTTTTCCGTCCCCGGAACGTACTCGCCTTTGACCGGCATCGGCGATAGCGGTTCCCAGGTGCCTGCGTCCCAAACCATCACCGTGCCGCCGCCGTAATTGCCTTGGGGGATGGTGCCTTCAAAGTCGTAATACGACACAGGATGATCCTCGACCTGCATGGCCAGGCGCTTGTCGGCGGGATCGAGCGACGGGCCTTTGGGGACTGCCCACGACTTCAGGACGCCTTCCATCTCCANNAGCTTGGGCGGAGGCTCGGGCGTTTCCTCGAAGCGCCGCTTTCGTTTGTATTCGTCGAGCGACATGGCGGCTATTGTAATTCCCGCCAGGCTCGTGTGGGGACGGCCGCCTTCGGCCGTCCACGCCGAGCGCACCGTCCAGAACGCTTGGTCAAGCCGTATACTGTTCCCGCTTCTGAGGAGTCATCCATGAATCGGCTAGCGCGACCCGGAAACCTGTTCGCTGCTCTCATTTTTATTTTGCTTGCCGCATCGCTCCTGCCAGCGCAAGTCGCGGCGCCGCTCTCGACCGCGCTGCGAGAGAAGGTAGACGCCGTCGTCCGCCAAGCGCTAACTAGCACCGGCGTTCCGAGCGCCTCGATCGCCATCGTGCAAAACGGAGCGATCGCCTATCTCCAGGCCTACGGCGATGGACGTATCGATCCGCACACGCCCGCGCAGCCGTCCATGCGCTACAGCATTGGTTCCATCAGCAAGCAGTTTACGGCTGCCGCGGTACTGCTACTAGCGGAGCAAGGGAAGGTTTCGCTCGACGATCCGGTGTCGCGATTCGTGCCTAACCTTACCCGCGGCGACGAGGTCACGATTCGTGAATTGCTGTCGCACACTTCCGGCTATCAGGACTACTGGCCGCAAGACTACGTTCCGCCGTTCATGCTGCAATCCATCACCGCGGACAAAATTCTCGACCAGTGGGCGCGCAAGCCGCTCGATTTCGATCCGGGAACCGAGTGGCAATACAGCAACACCAATTTCGTGATTGCCGGATTGATCGTGGAGAAAGCCAGCGGCGAGCCTCTGCTGCAATTCTTGACCGAGCACATCTTCGCGCCGCTGGGCATGAAGAGCGTCAGCAACATCGACCANNCCGCGACTGGCCCCGAAAGAGGGCAAGGGCTGGCTGTTTGCCGCAGGTGAACTGGCCATGCCCGCTGAAGATCTGGCGAAGTGGGATATCAGCATGATCAATCACAGCGTGCTCCAACCGGCCTCTTACGCGAAAATGGAAAAGGAAGTCATACTGAAGAACGGCTTGGGAACGCGCTATGGCCTGGGCGTGGATGTGCGGCAAGAATCCGGACAGCGCGCCATTGAGCATGGCGGCGAAGTTTCCGGTTTTACCGCGCACAACATAGTATTTCCAGAGGCACGCAAGGCAGTTGTCGTCCTGGTCAATGAGGACTCGGTCGGAGCCTCGAGCGACATTGCCCACAAGATCTCCGACTTACTCTTTCGCGAGGCCGATGCCGGCAAGCAAGAGGATCAATCCCGCGAAATCTTTGCCTCGTTACAGCAAGGGAAGATCGATCGCGCTTTGTTCACCGAAAACTGCAACAGTTACTTCACCGAACAGGCTCTGAAAGATTTCGCCAGCAGCCTGGGGCCGCTGGGATCGCCGGCGGAATTTGCACAGACCGCCAAACAGGATCGCGGCGGCATGACGTTCCGCTTGTTCGAAGTACACTTTCCGCAAAAGACGGTCGAGGTTTGGGAACGGATCATGCCCGACGGCAAGATCGAACAGTATCAAGTGGGCGCGAAATAGCTGCAAGCTGTCCCTTAACTCGCTTTGGGAAGGGCACGGCTTCAGCCGTGCCGTTCAGAGCCGATAAACGCAAGTGACGTTAAGGTTTAGATGGGCCGCGAATATCCTGACAATCCGCTGGTGGGAGTAGGGGCAGTCATCATCGAGGGGGACCGCGTGCTGCTGATCCGCCGTGGACAGCCGCCGCTGCTGGGCGAGTGGTCGTTGCCCGGCGGCGTTCTCGAATGCGGCGAAACCCTGCGCGAAGCGGTCGCCCGTGAAGCCCGCGAAGAAACGGGATTGGTGGTCGAGACGGGTGAGATGCTGGGCGTATATGAACGTGTGATCCGAGACGACGTGAAACGAGTGCGGTATCACTATGTGCTGATTGATTTTTTGTGCCGCGCAATCGGCGGCGACCTCAAGGCAGGAAGCGATGCGGCGGATGTTCGCTGGTTTACGCGCGATGAAATTCCAGCGCTCAACCTGGCGTATGACGCGAATGATGTCGTTCGC
This sequence comes from Acidobacteriaceae bacterium, assembly GCA_003132325.1. Lineage (GTDB taxonomy): Bacteria > Acidobacteriota > Terriglobia > Terriglobales > Acidobacteriaceae > Acidiflorens. Next base: position 43,043 of record PKXK01000211.1, on the reverse strand, counting down.
AAGGGATTGGCGTTACACACGAGCAAATAACAATCCGCTCTCGCGGCGTGACCGCGTGATTTGTGCCGTTTCACCGCTAAGTGTAGCGCCGCCGTCCCGGCGGCTGTCCGGCGGGCGTCCTCGCCCGCCGCGCCGAGGGCGAGACGCCCTCGGGACAGCCGGCAAGATGCCGGCGCTACTCGTCTTCCACGCCGTAATCATCGTGCGGTCACCGCCTTAGTCGGCCATCTTAGCCACGTGCACCGGGAAGCCCGTCCTGGGCAGCAGCGACGTTAACTCGAACACCTTGAAGCCGTCACCGGTGATTTCGGTCTGGCGATAGATGCCGGGCTCGGTTTCAGCGGTTTCGTGGTGGCCCTGCAGATCGTCGAGAAACCTCTTCGCGTCTTTGCCGCTGGCCTCTCCGCCTTTGGCCCGCGTCACCACGGCCTCCGTAGCATAGGAGCGCACTAGTTTCGGCCAATACTTCTGCAGCAGCTGAGTGCTCGCGAAAATGTCGGCCCAAACAATTTCCCCGTTCACGGCGACCACAACTCCCACCGCATTCTTATCGCGCAGTTGGCGGATGACGCTTTCGTAGTTGCGCTGCACCGGTTCGGCAACGGCATCGACTTTCTTTTGAACTTCCTTATTGTCCATAACGCGCGCGTAAGAGGTAGTCGCGTTCACCGCCGGTGCGGCGCCAGTAACCTCCACGGTCTCGGCCATGGCGCGCTGCGAACTGCGGACGCTATCCCACACTTGCTGCTGATCTTTCGCGCCCATCGCCTTACTGCGGACCACAGGAGAGGCCAGAAGGCCGGCACTACCGCCCACCCCACTGCCGAACTCGTACTTACCGTTCGCGGGCACCCAGCGTCCGGGCTCGACGCAGAAGACGCTGAGGTCCACGGGATCGCTTTCCGCGAGCACGATGCGGTCTTTGCCGATAACACGGTCCTGCTTGCCGCCGGTAACGATCTCGCCGGCGAGGAGTAACAACGGCCGCTTCGAGTTATTTACCAGAACCAGCCGATTCACTTCCGCGTCGCGCATCGGATGCATGATTGGCGGTTCGCCGGGACGGCGACGTATGAGGCCGCGCGCCTGGCCCGCCTCCGTCACGACAACGTCGCCGCTGCGCAGACCCTCATCCAGGGTAAGAAATTTGGCCGTGTCATACGACTTACTGGCTACCACGGGAAACACAGTTAGGTTGCCGCTGCGAATCGGGCTGAGCAGCGAATAACCAGACGCTGGTGTTACCTCGCCCGCTTGCAGCAGGCACGGGGCCACAACCGCCGTCACAACGAACAGAACGAGTCCAGTAACCGCGATGGCGGAACGCATAATCGAGCCTCCCAGCAGTTAAAGACACCAGCGAAGACAACAGTGTTCCCGCGTGCGGGCGATGCTCTGCTCGCGCAGCCTGTGTGCGCCGCCACCCCGGCACGCCCAGATAGAGCGTGCCGGGGAACTCGTCCGCGAGTCTTCCAGGAGTGTCTTTCTCTGCTCGCTGATCACAGAACGTACGATTTCTTCTTCCTTGCATCCAAATAATTGCTAGCATCATGGGGAACATGCCCAGGTGGTAATGCCGAAGTCCGCCCAATCCGGCCGCGGAGCAGACGCCGCCCCCGCTCTGTACGAGCGCAGTGGGGCTGCGGCTTATGGCGTGACGGCCGAGCAGTTCGCGGCCGTCCTCGATGAGATTCTGCGCAAGTATCTTCCGAATTCGGCCCAAACTTCCGCGGAACAGAAAACCGAGTTCTGCGCCGGGCTGCGTCTGGAAGAACTGGCGCTGGCCCGAGCATGTGCCGCGGGAAACGAGCGGGCGTGGCAGGACTTCATCAGCCGCTACCGGCAGAAGCTGCACGGCATGGCGCTGCACATTACCCGCGACGCCGCACACGCCGCGGAGCTGGCCGATTCGCTGTTTGCCGATCTGTATGGCGTGAACGCGCGCGATGGAGTACGCACCTCGAAGCTCGTGTTCTACACCGGGCGCGGTTCGCTCGAAGGCTGGCTGCGCACCGTGATGGCGCAGGAGTTCATCAATCGCTATCGCAAGCAAAAACGCACGGTCAGTCTGGAAGAGCAAACGGAAGAGGGGATGCAGTTTGCGGCGGCGGTTCCCGAGCCCGCGTGTCCATCCAACCAGCGTCTGGAAGCGGCGACCGATGAAGCGCTGGCGGAACTTTCGTCCGAGGACCGGTTTACGCTGGCGTCCTATTATCTGGATGGCCGGACACTGGCCGAAATTGCGCGCACCCTGGGGCTGCACGAATCGAGCGTCAGCCGGCGGCTGGATCGGCTCTCCATCGGGCTCCGGAAACGCATTCTGGCGGGGCTGCGCGCACGAGGGATGAGCCACGCCCAGGCTACGGAAGCGCTGGAAACCGACGTGCGAGACATTCAGTTGAATTTGCGCTCGCGGTTGACGCAAGATTCCGGGGCGAAAACGTTCCCTGAGGGTAAGGTTCCGGCCCAAGGCGCGGGCGAAAGAAGTGCCGACTGAGCGAACATGACGGAAGTTCCCAAAATCGTGCCCACCATCGTGCATGACCGCCTGCGGGCTGCTGGGCCCCAAGCGAGCGCACCCGCGCAAGCTCATCCCAATGCGGACGTGCTCACGGCTTTTGCCGAGCAGGCGCTTGCGGCGAGTGAACGCGACGGCGTGCTCGAACACCTGGCGCGTTGTGGAGACTGCCGCGAACTGATCGCTCTCGCGCTTCCGCCCGCGGAGATTGTGGCCGCTCCGATTGCCATTGAGACTGACGCGGATCGGGCAACGGCCTCGCGGGCAGGAGCGCCCGCGCCACGCAAGCTGAACTTTGCCTGGCCCACCCTTGCCTGGCCCACCCTGCGCTGGGCTGCGCTGGCAGCGGGAGTAGCAGTGGCTGCCGCGGTGCTTCTGGTGCATCCGGGAAAGCTGAACCAGGTGGCGCAGCCTTCCGCAAACCGTACGGCCGTGCCAGTGGCTTCGGGCCCGCAGATCGCAACGTCGATCGCAACTTCGATCGCAACTTCGCCAGCAGCATCGTCGCCGGTCGCAACGCCCTCCACGGACCAATTAGCAGTCTTGGCGAAAACCGAGGAACCGCAGCGGAAGCCGGAATTGCGGGCGTCCAAGAAACTCAAGGCTGGACAAGCGGTGATCCCGCCGCATCCGGCGGACTACGGAATGTTGCTCGCCGACAACAAGAAGGATTCAAGCCAGGCAGACAAGGCGCCGGCAGCGCCATCCGCGGGAGCCCGGGCGTTCAACTACGAGGCATCGGCAGGTCGAGGGGCAAATGAAACCATCGAGGTTTCTGGAGCCACCGGCGGAGTGGAGACAGAATCCTCCAGCTTAAAGGTGATGGCGCAAAATGAGATGCCAGTTGTAAAAGCGAAGCCAGCACCGCCAGGGATCGAAGGAAATAGGCTGCAGAAAGCCGAGGCCCCCGCTGGTCCAGGGACAGCCATGTTACAAACCAGGAATGTAATGTCAAAGTCCGCCGCGAAACTGACATCCTCTGCAGCCCCGGCCCTGGCGCACAATGCCACCTGGGCAATTACAGCCGGTGTCCTGCAACGGTCGCTGGACAGCGGCCAGAGCTGGCAAGAAGCTTTGCGCGTGGATCATCCATTGCTGTGCTACGCGAGTCACGGCCAGGATGTATGGGCGGGCGGCCAGGCGGGTACGCTCTTCCACTCCGCCGACAGCGGCGTAACCTGGTTGCAGGTGCAACCTTCCATCAAAGCCCTGCCGCTTACCTCCGACATAACTCACATCGACGTGCGGGACGCGGCGGAGGTTGTACTTTCTACGACTAACCACGAGATCTGGAGCAGCGCGGACAGCGGAAAGACCTGGGAGAAGAAGTGATCCGGCCGCTTCTGAGCATCTACTAACTCCGCGAAAGCCGATTCCCTCCGCGCATGGCCAGCGACACTAACTTCCAGCTTTACGTTACGAAAGTGACGTTTACCGTGGGACCAAACGGACATAGGATGGGCACGTGGTTTGGCAGTTCTGGGGGAGGGCTGCCAGAGGCGCCCTGAGTTAAACGCTCAGGGCGTTCCTTATTGCCCGCAACCGGTCCCGAACAAGGCAACTTCACGGACGGGCAGCGGCAGCCAACGCCCTCCGCATCGACACCCTGCGCACCACTTCGGGAGCGATGCCACTCAGAGGAAAGATGCGATCGGCCAAGTGGGCGGCAACCACCTTCCCGGGCATGCCCCAAACCACCGAGGACGCTTCATCCTGGACGATGACTTCCCCACCCGCCTCCCGTACGGCGGCCGCCCCCAGAGTACCGTCCGACCCCATGCCGGTGAGAACCACCGCCAATACGTTGGCACCGTAGGTTTGCGCCACCGAGCGGAACAACACATCCACCGCGGGGCGGCATGAATTTTCTTCAGGATCGCGGTTGAGGGCCAGCAGGAAATCGCTTCCCTTGCGAGCCACCGTCATGTGATGGTCGCCGGGCGCAATCCAGACCTGGCCTCGCCGCAATTTCTCCCCCTCCTTGCCTTCCCGCACCTCGAGCGGGGCGATGGTATTAAGACGCTCCGCGAGCAGGCGCGTAAACAGGGGCGGCATGTGCTGCACGATCACGATGGGCACGGGGAGGTCCGCAGGGAGTTGCGGAATCAGTTCCGACAGAGCGCCCGGGCCGCCGGTCGAAGTGCCGATCGCGACCACGTCAATCCGCGACTGCGGGCGAGCCGATACACGGGTGGACGCTGGCTCCGGCTTTGGCTGCGGCAGGTGCTCCCCGCACAGGGACTTGATCTTTCGTATCAACTCTTTGTGCACACGCTCGTCGGAGCGTTCCGGGGTCTCGCTGGGGGAGGGTTTAGCGACATAGTCGCTTGCGCCCCGCGCCAGCGCATCGAGGGTTACCATCGCGCCACGCTCGGTAAGAGAACTGAACATAACCACCGGTAACCTGGGATAGAGTTTGCGAATCTCGACCAGGACTCCCAGTCCATCCATTCCTGGCATGTCAATGTCAAGCATGACCAGATCCGGCTTGAGCTCTCGAATGCGGGTCAGCGCCTGCCGGCCGTCTCCCGCCGCGCCGGCGACGACGATCTCCGGGTCGGAGGCCAGCAGATCGTTGAGCAGCTTTCGCGCGACCGCTGAATCATCGACAATTAATACGCGAACGGGCCGCATGTCTGCCGTCACCAAGCGCCACTGCCGCAAGGGATCCCACCGCACGGATGTTGCTCGTCGCTCTCGACCAGAAACGCCAGGCCCATGTCGTCGGAATCATTCGCGGCGAACACTCTCTCCATCGGCGCCGCCCTTTTCTTGCTTGAGCACAGAGGTGCCGGGCCGATTTCCATTTCGACTTCCGCAATCTGTCGCCGGTGGTCGTAGGAACCACCGATCCCACGTGCCGATCGAATGAGAAACCTCTCACGGTGGGCTGACCATTCTGAATGGGAGCATTCGCGGGCCCAGACGGGCGTCCTCGACCTTCTCCGATGGACGCTTCGGGCAGTACGCGACCTCAGGGGGTTGTGCCAACAATTGCCTGGACGATCGCCCGGACTCTTGTCAGAACCTAACACCCTTTCCCTCATTACAACTCCCGAGGGTGCCCCGTCCTTGTGTCTGCGTTCTTCGCAGACACAGGGCGGGGATTTTGATCTGGTGGGGGCGGGATGGTTTGCCCCAGTTGGAACGGCACTTAAGGGATGGGCGAAGAATCCGTCGCCCCGTCAGAGGATGGAGTCTCTACTTCAATCCCGAGAGTTACACGGAGTAAGAGACATCGTCGCTAGCCGCGCCTGGCGCCGTGCTCTCCGCCGCCGAAACGGCTCCGTTCGTCTTACTGCCACGCCGCATGGCAACGATACCGGTGCGCACCATTTCCAATACACCATACGGACGCAGCACTTCAATCAATCCATCGATCTTGTCTTCCGCCCCCGTGATTTCGATGGTCAGGGATTCGGGAGAAACGTCGACCACACGCCCGCGAAACACGCTGGCGAGTTCCAACACGTGCGAGCGCGCATCGTGAGTCGCCGCCACCCGGATCAAAGCCAGGTCGCGGACGATGGCCGGTTGATTAGTGATGTTCTCGACCAGCAGCACGTTCACCAGTTTGTAGAGATTGGCCTCGATGCGGCGGGCCTGATCGCGGTCCGCGTCGACGGTGATGGTCATGCGCGACACCTCTGGTTTTTCAGTCCGTCCCACCGTCAGCGAATCGATATTGAAGGCGCGCCGCCGAAACAGCGAAGCCACGCGGGTGAGCACGCCCGGTTTGTTTTCAACGTACACCATGAATGTATTCAGCATATTGTTTTGACCGTCAGCTCGCGGCTTTTAGCTCTTGGCTCTTAGCTAAAAGCCAAAAGCTAAGAGCTTCTCTACTAGTCCTCGGCCGTCTCCACAATCGGGCTTGGCCGCCGGATCATGTCGTGCAGTGCCGCGCCGGCCGCGACCATCGGATAGACCGTGTCTTCCTGTTCCACCTTGAAATTGATGAGCATCGGTCCCTCGTGCTGGCGCGCCTCTTCCACCGTGGGCACAACCTCGGAACGCTCCGAGACCGTCTTGCTCCGAATGCCATAAGCCTCGGCCAGCCGTGCGAAATCCGGATTCAGCAAGGGCGTTGCCGCGTAGTTGCGGTCGTAGAAAAATTCCTGCCACTGCCGCACCATGCCGAGAAATCCGTTGTTGATGATGGCGATGTGGATCTTCAACTTTTCCTGCACCAGCGTCGCCAGTTCGCACATCGTCATCTGGAATCCGCCATCGCCCACCACCACCCAAACCTCGGCCTCGGGGCAAGCGACTTTCGCGCCGATGGCGGCGGGCAGCGCAAATCCCATCGTGCCCAATCCGCCGGATGTAATCAGCGTGCGCGGATGCTCGTGCTTGTAATACTGCGCCTCCCACATTTGGTGCTGGCCGACGTCGGTCACAACAATCGTGTTGCCGTCGCGGGTCTGATGCCACAAATCGTTGATGACATGTGCCGCATAGAGATGTCCGCTGTCGGGCAGGTTCTGAATGTCGCGCACCGCGGAATCGCCCTTCAGTTTGTCGATCGAATCCAGCCAGTCGCTGCGATCGATCGATTCGACGTGCGGCAGCAACTCCAGCAAAACTTCCCGCAAATCGCCGACCAGCGGAACATCGACCTTGACGTTCTTGTTGATCTCCGCCGGATCGATCTCGATATGAATCTTCTTCGCATTCGGCGCATAAGTTTTCAGGGTGCCGGTCACGCGGTCGTCGAAGCGCATGCCGAAGGCCAGCAGCAGATCCGCTTCCTGGATCGCGTGGTTCACCCAGGATTCTCCGTGCATGCCCATCATGCCCAAATTGAGCGGGTGCGACGCGGGAAACGCGCCCAGGCCCAGCAGCGTCATCGCAACCGGAATCCCCGCCCGCTCGGCAAAATCGCGCACCTCGCGCATGGCCCCAGAAATGACGATGCCGTGCCCGCCGAGAATCACCGGCCGCTTCGAATTATGGATCAACTCCAGCGCCTGCTTATACTCCTCGGGAGCAGGCGATAGATCGGGACGGTAACCCGGCAGCTGCGGCTTGGCCGCGTCCCAGTCGAACTCGCACGTGCTCTGTTGCGCATCCTTGGTGATATCGACCAGCACCGGACCCGGACGCCCCGACCGCGCCACATAAAAAGCCTCTCGAATCGTCCGCGCCACTTCGCTCGCGTGCGTCACCAGATAGTTGTGTTTGGTGATCGGAAGAGTCACGCCCGTGATGTCGGTTTCCTGAAACGCGTCCGACCCGATCAACTTGCTGCCGACCTGGCCGGTGATGCACACGATCGGCGAAGAATCGAGCATGGCGGTGGCGATTCCGGTGACCATGTTGGTCGCGCCCGGCCCCGAGGTGGCGACCGCAACTCCCACCTGTCCGCTGGCGCGCGCGTAGCCGTCGGCCATGTGGGTTGCGCCCTGTTCGTGGCGCACCAGCACATGATGAATCTTGCTGTGCTTCAAAGCGTCATAGGCGGGCAGGATGGCGCCGCCGGGATAGCCAAAGACGTGCTGCACGCCTTCCCGTTCCAGACATTCCCAAAGAATGCCGGCCCCGGTCATGGTCGTCTTGTCCTTGTTGATGGTTGGCGTGTCTTTCCGATCCGTCACAAAACCTCCCTACCAGTCGGCGGTGCAAATCCAGTCCCGGCAAGCCGGTGGAACAAAAGTGCCTAGAATACAGCCCCGGAGGGGCGACCTAACTTAGCCCAGCGCTTCCGCGCTGGGACAAGTGAAGAAATGACTCAAGTCCCGGAGGGACGACTGCTTCTCATTCAAGTTCTCCAGGAACCGGATATCGAAACTTCGTCTCCGGACCAGCGCTGCTTCCCAACAAATACAAAACCCACCGTGCCATCTGGCGGGTGGGATTCGGGAGCACTTACGATTTCCAGTTTCTCAGCTCACCCTTCCCCCGCACCGAGTCGGACTAGCATACTCGTCCCCTCGAAACTCCAAAACAAACTCGAAGCAGGCTCCGTCGATTCGTCACGGTTGCACCAAGGCGTTAAAAGATACTACCCGACCGACCGTCCGGTTGGCAAGCGGAAAGCCTGACTGCCACTGACTGCCCTGACTGCCGGGGCACCACACATTCGCCGGGTGCCCCATCCTAGCGCGTTCTTTGCGCTAGGGTGGGGATTTTTGTTGGCACCAGCAAGAACCACGTAGGGACAGCCGCCTCGGCTGTCCAAGCCCCGCTCGTAAGAGCGGGGCTTTCTCGTGTAAGTCATTGGGCTCTATCTGAATCCTCGGCGAACCCCGGCTGCCCCACCCTTCGTTTTTTGAAGGGTGGGATTCCACGCCCTCTCCCGCGTAGGATTTCGCGGACTCCAAGGATGAACCCTGCGCTCGCAAATTACGCAAAAAGAATGGACGCCTAGCAAGTATCCCAACGGATGGTTCAGCAAAGCAGGTCGGCGGCCATGCTCACCGCCCTGGTCGGTTTTTTTCCTTAACAAACCGAGACCATGGCTTATAGTAGCCGACACTCCCCAGGGTTGAAGGCCAGTCCAGTTACTTCTAACCAATAAAGGAAAGAGGACGAAATGAGTGTCAGAAAGCTTGGCTTCGCGCTGTTGCTTGGGTTGTGTCTCTCGGTTTATGCGTCGGCCAGTTGTTCCAATGCCACGCTGGTAAAAAATTACGGTTTTACCATTACGGGCGTGAACAGCAGTGGCTCGCTCACGGCGTCCGTCGGGCAACTGACCGCGGATGGCAAGGGAAACTTTACCGGCATCGAGACCGTCAGCGACGCGGGAGTGATCAGCTCGAACGTCGCCCTGACCGGAACGTATTCGGTTAAGACGAACTGCACCGGGACGGCCACGATCTCAAGCGGCGGAAGCGCTGCGAAATTCAGCCTGGTGATAGTAAGCAACGGCGTGCAGGTCGAGTTGACGGAGACCAATGCAGGAACCTCCCAATACGGCTACGCCCTGGCGCAGGGCGCAGCGATTTGCACCAACGCCGGAGTCAAGAACACCTTTGGATTCCGCGGTGGCGGGTACACCTCGTCGCTGACGCCTTATGCCTACAGCGGTCAGGTCAAGCTGAATGGTTTGGGAGGTGTCACTGGAAGCGAATCGGCCAGCTTTGGCGGGACCATTGAGAGCTTTTCGCTGACCGGAAGCTACAGCGTGAGCTCGAACTGTACCGGGACGGCAACCTTCAACGGCAGCACCGGGAATGTTACTCACACGAACTTTGTGATCGTGAACGGCGGGCAGTCGGCCATGCAGATCCAGACCGACGCGAATACCATCCTCACCAATTTCGTGCAGAAATAGTTTGTTGGGATTGTGGGCGGGTCGGGTGGCCCATTCTAAATTTCGCGTTCTTTGCGAAATTTAGAGTGGGGATGTTGGAGGGCGGGTATTTAACAGGATGCCGGCTGCCCCACTGTTCGTTCTTTGAAGGGTGGGATTCCACGCCCTCTCCCGCGTAGGATTTCGCGGACTCCGAGGATGAACCCTGCGCTCGCAAATTACGCAAAAAGAATGGACGCCGAGCAAGTATCCCCAACGAACGGTTCAGCAAAGAGAAATTTACCAATGGGGCTGGGGTGGGTGGCCCGTCCTATCGCGAAGCGAAGGGCGGGGCTCTTAGCTTGGTTCGCGCCGGGTGTCCCATCCTAGCGCGTTCTTTGC